>JALNZK010000006.1 GCA_023229365.1 Pseudomonadota bacterium
GCATCGTGGACTACAAGGCGCGGGTCGCGGCCTTGTAGTCCACGATGCCCGTGTCCGGCACGTGCAGCCCGGCGAGGCCGGCGACGTACGGCTCGAGCTCGCGGATCTCCTCGGGCCCGACGCGGCGGATCCCGTCGAGGCCGTTGGCGTGCCCCCGGCGCTCGAGCTCGTCGAGCGCGGGCAGCTCCTCTTCGCGCACCGCGACGACGACCTTGCCGCACCTTTCGTGGGGAACGCCGCGCTCCTCGCAGAAGCGGTAGAGCGCCTCGCGGCCCCGCGCGCAATTCATCGCTTTGAGGGAGCCGGGCCTATAGTAGAGCCCGGAGTGGATCACGCCGCTGTTGTTGCCGGTCTGGTGCGCCGCGAGCGCGGGCTCCTTCTCGACGACGACGACGGACGTCCCGGGCCGCGCCGTGAGCGCCATCGCGGTCGCCGCGCCGACGATCCCGCCGCCCACGATCGCCACGTCGAATCTCCGCGCCTCGTCCATCGTCCCTCTCGTCCGCGCCTCTCCGATACCATTTCGCGTTATCACGCGGGAGCCCAAAGAAAAGTAAAGCTGCAACCTCTTGATATTGCTCGATTGTCACAGGTGTACCCGTTGACTGACTTTTTTTACCCTGTAAGCAAGAGGACAAGACCCGAACCACACGCCGAGCATCGAGCTGTAGTTCGCGGAACGGGGGGGGCGCAGAGCAGAAAGGTCCTACAGTAGATCGGATCGCAGACAGGTCGGCCGCGTTGCGACCGATCAAAGAAGGGGGTTACCATGAAAAAGAAAATGTTGTTTGCGGCAGGTGTTTCGCTGCTGGCGATCTTCGCGAGCGTCATGTTCGCGGCGAACGCGTGGGCCGTTGATGATTCCCAAGACGATGTCGATCTGTGGCAGGTCGTGTCCGAGCGCCTCGGCGATTCGGGATACTGGACCTACGACCTGGACGGAGAGCTGGAGTTCGAGGATCTCGGGGCCCTCATGGATCGCCTCGCTGAGGAGCTCGGCGTCTCAGTGGGTGGTTCGGGAGGAGGAGGGTTTCTGGACACTGACAACTGCTCGACGACGGGTAGCGTCATCACCTGCACGGTATCGACACCGTCGCGTTATGTGGTCGTGGGGAAAAAAGAGGGCACCGACGACATCATCATGTGCGAGTGTGCAACCATCGACGGCACATATACCGAGACCGGGAAAGAAGCCCACGGGAGTACTACGGGACTCAGGGTATACGGCACGACCGGGCAGGACGCGATCAAGCTCGTCCGATCGGGAGCATCTGACGTCACAGGATGCTCCTTCGACGATTTTCCGACGTGGTTTTCCGCCCAAATTCTCGTTGATGCCGATGACGCGTACGATTGGGTGTACGGCTCGGATGACGAAGACGACCTGTACGGCGAGTACGTCATGGGCTACGCCGACTCTGATGATATCTACATCGATCAGAACATGCCGGCTACCGAATATGGGTTCGGCGGCGATGGCGACGACATCATCATCGGCAACGCTGGCGCGGAGGAACTGTACGGACAGAACGACGCCGACGAAGTCTACGGGAACGGCGGCGCTGACCTCATTCGCGGAGGACCGGGGAACGATTACTTGGAAGGCGGGAATGGAGGCGACCGCATTTACGGTGACGGCCCAGATTCCTGCGACGACTACAACGACCAGGACACCATTCTTGGAGGCTTGGACAACGACGTGTTGTGGGGTCAATGCGGGGATGACAAACTCGATTCTCAGGGAGGAACGGGCGACGTTTGCCACGGCGAAACAAACATCGGAGGCGGAATGTACATCGGCGACGGGTGCAGCTACTCGTATTGCGAAACGTACGACGGATGCGAGTACGATTGGGATGCACCGTAGGTCACTCTCGGTGAGGCCGCGATGAGAGTGGTCATCGTCGTCGCTTCAGTGTTCGCGCTCATGTCATCGGCTTGCACGTGCGACGAATCACGGAGCGAAGGGCATGATCCGGACTCAAGTCCGGATTCAGGTGCCGACGCTGGCGGCGACGCCTGCACGGATGTCGATGCCGATTCAGACGTCGACGCGGGCGTGGACGCCTCGGCCGACTGTGTTCTGGCAACGTTGTTTTTCGAGGAGTTCGTCATCGCGGACGCGAGTATTCACGTTTTCATGGCCGCGGGCGACTTTAACGAGGACGGCATTGTCGACTTGGTGGTCACTCAGAGCAGTACAATTGGCGTGTTTCTGGGAAATGGCGAAGACGGGATCGGCGACGGCACGATGAGCTACGACGCGAGCTACCTGACCGGGGAGAACCCCTATGGAATCGCGGTCGCGGATTTCGATGAGGACGGCGTTCTCGATCTGGCAGTGAACAACTTCCTGGATAACGACATCAGCATCCTACTCGGCGATGGCGTGGACGGGATTGGCGACGGCACCTTCGCGTCGCCCGTCGACTACCCGACCGGAGAAGGCCCATACGCTATCGAGGTTGCCGATCTCGACGAAGACGATGTCTTTGATCTCGTGACCGCCAACATCAGCGACAACACCATCAGCATCCTGTTCGGTAATGGATCGGACGGGGTAGGCGACGGTACTTTCGCGACACAGGTGACCTACGGCGATCTCGTGTATCTCCCCGGGTACGTCGAGGTTGCTGACCTCAACGAGGACGGAATCCCGGACCTCGTGGTCGCGGGCAACAGCAGCGCGAATGTGAGGGTCCTGTACGGCAACGGCTTCGATGGGCACGCGGACGGCACGTTCGCAGTTGGCGGCGCTTTCACTGTTGGGGATCACCCGCATGCGACCATCGCGGCCGACTTCGACGAGGACGGGCATCTCGACCTCGCCGTGTCGAACTACGAATCGAACGACATCAGCATTCTACTCGGCACGGGCGAGACTGGAGATGGCGCGTTCCTGGAACAGGTTGTCTACCCGGTCGGGAACGTCCCTTCGAATCTCGCCTTGAGCGACCTTGACAATGATGGGGTTCTCGATCTCGCTGTGAGCAACAAGCTCAGCGACACAGTGGGGATCCTCGCGGGCTGCGGTGAGGGTGGAATAGGTGACGGTACGTTCGGCGCACAAGTTGAATACAGCGTTCAGGAGGGACCAGGCAGCATCATTGCTGCGGACTTTGACGAAGACGGCCTCATGGACCTCGCGACCGCGAACCACGTTTCCGACTCTATTTTCATCTTGTACGGCGAGTGGGCCGAATAATCCGCTTCTGAACGGCGACGATTGTCCGTGATGACTGTGATGTCTGTATCCCTCCCCGACCGTCGCGCTATAATCCCCCCGCACTTGAGGAGGAACCACCCATGGCGCGCATCGTGAAGACGGCTTGCCCCGACTGCGGGGCGCGGTTGCAGTTCGATCCCGAGGGCACCGAGGCGAAGTGCGAGTACTGCGGCGCGGTGTCGCGCATCGAGAAGCAGAAGCCGCCCAAGGGCCAGGCCCCGCAGCAGTTCCAGGGGCACGTCGTCTACGTGCCCAAGGCGGGCCACTCGTGGATCGCGTTCATCATCCTGCCTGTCGTGCTCACGATGGCGATCGGCGGCGGGGTCATGACCAAGGTCTTCGGCGCGATAGGCGGCGTGGAGTCGGGCGGGGTGGGCGCCGGCGGCCTCGCGGGGCAGGGGCTGCTCGAGCACATGCAGTGGCAGGGCAACTACCAGCCGGTGCTCCTGGACGTCAACCAGGACGGCGCGGTGGATCCGATCGGCTGGGTCCGCTTCCTGAACGGCTCCTCCACGCTGGATCACCTCGCGGCGTTCGACGCGGCGACCGGGAACCGCCTGTGGATCACGCCGGCCATCACGGACAGCTCGCAGTCGTACAACTGCCGGGTCGCGCTCTCCGGCGACAAGATCGTCGTCGCGGACACGACCGGCGTGCTCCGGGCGTTCTCCGCGTACAACGGCCAGCTCGTGTGGACCGCGATGCTCGGCGAGCGGGCCGATCGCATCTGCGGCGCGGGCGCGGGTTACGTCCGCGTCGAGACGACCGACAAGCGCTCCCTCACCGTCGTCCTCGCCACCGGGCAGGTCACGCCCACCGGGACGGTCGAGAGGGGGACGCCCTGCGTCGGCGTGCAGGCGCCGGACCGGGACGAGAGCCTGTACTCGAGGCTCGCGGGCGGCACCTGGGACGAGGGCGGCGTGAAGAACCCGGAGATCCCCGGCATGGACGTGGAGGTCGTCGCGGTGGACGCGGTCACCGGCGCGTACGTGGCGCTCGGCGTCAAGAGCCCGGGCACGCGGGTGCCCACGGCGGCGCTCTACGATCCGCGCACCGTGACCGAGAAGAAGCCCCAGGCCGCGCCGCGCTGGATGACGGCCATCCCCGCGGTCAACCCGCTCACCGTCCAGGAGGGCGACCCCGAGACCGCCGCGATCGCCCAAGGCCGCCTGATCGTGCCGTACGCCCTGCAGGGGTCGGAGGCGGGGTGGCGGCTCGCGTGCCTCGAGGTCGCCTCCGGCCGCAGCCTGTGGGACGTCCCGATCCCGAACGCCTCGTCGGGGTCGATGGGCAAGGTCGTGGCGTCGGATCGCCAGGTCTTCCTGTCGCACTGGACCTGGCTCGACGTCTTCGATCTCGGAACGGGCCAGCACCGGATGACGATCGGGGTGTGGTGAGAGCGCCGAAACTATAATTGCTCTTGGTCAGACCGAGAGCAAACGGAGCTTCGCTACTCGATGATGATCGGGTTGATGGTCTCGAGGTCGACGCCGCCCGTGTAGCCGTAGGAGACGCGGCCGCCGTAGCCCCAGACCGTGATCCCCACGGGCTCTTCCGCATCGACCGTGTGCGTGAAGTCGGCGATGCCGCAGTGCGCGATGTCCCAGTCCGCGCTCAGCGTCTCGACGATGCACTCCGGGTTGCCGACGATCGGGGCGTCGTCGAGCAGCACCTCGAGCCCGGCGGGAAGCGTGATCACGACGTAGTCCGCGATGTACTTCTCGGGCGCGAGGAACACGTAGTTCGTCATGAACTGCTCCACCGGCGGCACGAGGGCGAACGCCGGATCGCCGCACGCGCCGTAGAAGTCGACGTCTGTCGCGTCGGTCCCGGTGAGGAACTGGCCTATCATGATGGGTTGCGTGGAGTCGACGTGGAACGAGAAGTTCGCCGGCACCTCGACGACCTGCCCCTTGCTCATCGTCGCAGGGATCCCCGGCACGTTCGGCGTGGTCGTGATCACGGTGTCGTCCTCGGACGCGACGATCCGCCAGTAGTCGTTCTCGGCCGCCATCGTCGTGTTGCGGATCGGCGTGCGCGCGGCGACGTACTCGTAGCTCCACGTCGTCACCGGGAACAGTTGGTGCTCGACGTGATCGCAGTAGGCGGTCCCGGTCGGCACCTGGGCGCAGGTGTTGCCGCCGAACGCGGCCACCGGGAAGTCCGCCTCGACCCACGTGCCGGACAGATCGCCCGAGGAGTTCAGCTGCACGACGTCCGAGGCGTTGAGCGAGAACACCATCTCCGTGCCGGCGGGCGTGTACGAGACGCCGCTCCCGGCATCGACGTTTGCGGTCGGGACGACATGCACGATGGTCCCGTCCACTGTCCCGATGATGTTCATGCTCGCGGACCCCGTGTTCGCCGGGTACGAGAGCACGTAGTAGTACTTGTCCAGCCCGGACGCCGCGAGCAGCAGGCTGCCGTCGTTCGTGCAGATGTCCGACTCGTCGCCCATCAGCCCGGCGTAGGGGTTGAACTGGTACGCGACGATCGGCAGGTCGGACGTCACGCGGAACGCCTTGTACGGGATGCTGTAACTGCCCGCGGTCGTCGTGTCCCCGAGCATGAACACGTAGGTCTCCTTCGAGCCGACGTTCGCGACCTCCTGGGGCTCGTACCCGGTCGCGGTGCGCTTCTCGACCGTGACCACCGCGGTGTCCGCCTCGAGGTTGCTCACGACGATCGCGTACGGCTGGTTCGGCGTCGAGTTGTCCATGTCCACGGCCCAGTACTCGCAGCCCACGTTCGACTTGTACGCGAGCGCGTAGCCGCACTCCGAGTCCTCGACGCACATGCCGTTCAGGCAGATGAGCGGATCGCCGCACTCCTCGACGAGGGCGCTCTCGTCATCCGGGCCGGTGCACTCGTACACGGCGTCGCCGATGCAGAAGAGCTGGCCCTCCGTGCAGTCCTCGGGCTCCGTGTCCGAGTCGGAGTCCGAATCGGAATCCGCGTCCGTGTCCGTGTCGGCGTCCGTGTCCGCGTCGGAATCCGCGTCGGAATCCGCGTCGCCGCTCCGGTATCCGTCGGCGGACTCGCACGCCGCCGCCGCGCCGAACGCCGCGCACAGCGCCATGATCAAGTAAAGCTCACGCATCGAAGGGCTCCTTTCGGCAGGAAGGCTATTCTCCAGGCTCCCACGCACGATATTAGGTGATATCGACGCCGGATTCTACGATCTCGTCCGCGCGGGACGCGGACGGGCCCATGTAGCGGGGCAGATCGATCGTGCGGAGATCGACGAGCCGCCGATCCGCGACGCCGAGGCCGAGTTCGGCCGCGAGCTCGAGGTAGGCGGGGGGGCGCCGCACCTCCGCGAGCGTCTTGAGCCCGTTCTCCGCGCGCAAAAGCTCGATGAGCTCGCAGGCGATCGCGTCCATCGCGACCGGATCGGTCGTCGCGTAGACGCTCTCGTGGGAGACGTGGGCCGCGCGGTTGAACTTGGGGCCGCCGTCGTACAGGACGGTGGAGCCGTCGACGACGTTCAGGCGGACGCGGCCGCGGATCTCCTCGAGCGACCACAGGCGCGCGATCGCCTCGTTGACGATCGCGTGGTTCAGGTGCGGCTTCTCCACGGTCCCGAAGGTCATGTTCTTCATGCAGCAGGTGACGCCCGCGAGATCGTGGTCCTTGATGGGCGGCACGTTGATCACGGCGGTCGACCACAGGAGCAGATCCGAGAAGCGGGCGCGGGCCCTGCCGGTCTCGCGCCACGCCTTCTGGTAGGGGTTGTCCGCGTGGGCGAGCACCCGCATCCGGGACGGGTTGGACTGGACCGTGTAGCGGCCGCCCATCATGTTGCTCGCGAACATGTCGAAGACGAGGATGTTGGCGTCCGGGACGCCGGCGTCGCGGACCGCGCCCGCCACCGCGAACGCGACCTCGCGCATCGTCGACGCCATGCGCGTGCCGAGGCAGTTGACCTTTATCGCCACCCGGTCGGTCGGGCTCACGAACGAGAGCCACGCGCGCCCCGGATCGGTCTCGCCGGCGAGCGCCGCGACGGCGGCGTCGACCATCCGCCGCGCCGCGTCCGGCCTCGGGAAGATCCCGTCGCGCATCCCGGGCATGCGGACGCGGACGACCTGGCCCGGCGGCGGGACCCGGGCGCCCGGACGCTTCCCCGCGGCGAGCGCGGCGCCGACGCCCGCCGGCCCGGCCGCGAGCAGCCCGAGGCCGCCGCCGAGCCCGAGCGCGAGCGCCTCGCGGCGCGTCAGGGCGCCGGGGGAGACCCTCCTGGACCTTTTCTCGACCATCGAGGAACATGAATACACGTTGCGGCGCCCCGCATCAATCGCGGCAACATTCCGTGGGCACAGCGAGGGGTTCGGGGTTAGGCTGTGGACGGACATCGGCGCGGAGGTGACACGTGCACGCACGGACGACTCGGCTGGCGCTCTTCCTCGTTCTGGTCCTGACCGCGTGCGGCGGCAAGTCGCCGTCGTACGTCGTCCCGCCCGAAGACACGGACTCCGACACGGACACGGACACGGACGTCGACACGGACTCGGACTCGGACACGGATTCGGACTCGGATACGGATTCGGACTCGGACACGGACACGGACTCGGACACGGATTCGGACACGGACGCGGATTCCGACGGCGACACGGACACGAACACGCCGCCCGAGGGCACGTGGACGCTGATGTTCTACTTCGACGGCGACAACAACCTGGACGAGTACCTTCTCGAAGACGCGAACACACTCGAGCAGGTCGACCTCCCGCCGTGGCTGACCGTCATCCTGCTCCTGGACCGATCGAGCTCGGGCGACTGGGAGGGGACGAGGCTGTACCGGATCGAACAGGATACGAACCCGTCGGCGATCACGTCGCCGCGGCTCGCGGATCCGACCTACCTCGGGCTCTCGGACACGGGCGACGGCGACGAGCTGAACATGGGGGATCCCGCGACGCTCGAGGGGTTCATCGACTTCGCGCAGGCGAGCTTCCCGGCTGACAACTACGGGTTGTTCCTCTCGGATCACGGCGACGGGTGGACGAAGAAGGCGCTCGGCGGGCCGGCGGACCCGGTCAAGGGGACCTGCTCGGACGACACCTCCGGCGGCGACAGCCTCTCGGTGCAGACCGAGATCCGGCCCGCGATCGCGGGAAAGGGGCTCGACGCGATCGGCTTCGATGCGTGCCTCATGGCGATGATCGAGGTGGCGTGGGCGCTCCAGGACGACGCGGCGTACTTCGTCGGCTCGCAGAGGACCGAGCCGGCCGAGGGGTGGGACTACGCCGCCTGGCTGACCGAGTGGATCGACGGCGGCACAGACGGCGCGCGCGGGCTCGTGGCGGAAGAGGTGAACACGTACGGCGCCTACTACGGCAGCGAGTGGGGGATCACGCAATCCGCGATCGACCTCTCGCTCCTCCCGGCGCTCGGGGAGGCGATCGACGCGTTCATGGCGGTGGACGATCCGCAGGATCACCTCGGCAGCCAGATCGAGTGGGGGACGGGCATCTACGACCTCGGCGAGATCGCGGAAGACGCGGGAAACGCGGCGCTCACGGCCGCGATCGAGGACGCCGTGATCGAGAACTTCGCGGCCGGCGGTTCGTACTCCGGGCTCTCCATCCTCTTCGAGGACAGCTTCCCCGGCGATTACACCTCCACCCCGTTCTGCCTCGACACCGACTGGTGTTGACCCATCCCCCGACCCCTTCCCCGCGGGGAAGGGGTGCGGCAAATCGCCGCGTTTCTGGTACGATTGCCGCCATGAAGAGAAATCTCATTTGGTTTCTGATGATCGCAATCGCGGGCTGCTCGGACGGCGGCGGCGGTGCCGGGGACGCGGGCACGGGCGCGGATACCGACGCGGACACCGACACGGACACGGATACGGATATCGATTCCGACACGGACGCGGATACGGACACGGACGTTCCCGAGGTCTGCGATCCGCCGATCGAGCGCGCGGACAGCTCGTCGCCGGATCACGTGATCACCGACTGCACGGACGACACGCAGCTTCGAGAGGCGCTCGCGGCGGGCGGCGTGATCGTGTTCGACTGCGGCGAGGCCACCATCCCCGTGACGGAGGTCACCGCGATGCCCAACGACGTCGACACGGTGCTCGACGGCGGCGGTATCATCACGCTCGACGGCGGCGGCGCGACCCGGCTGCTCACCGTGGATGGGCAGTGGTGGCAGGAGACCGGGACGACCGTAACCGTGCAGCGGATCACGATCCGGAGCTTTCGCGCCGAGGGCAGTGAGCTGATCCCGACGGTGGATCCCAATCCCAACAACTGCTCTCAGGGGTACGTGGACGGCGACGGCGGCGCGCTCTGGTTCCGCGACGTCAACGTGCGCGTCCTCGACAGCGCGTTCCTGGACAACGAGGCCGCGGACTACGGGCCCGACACGGGCGGCGGCGCGATCCGTCTTCTCGGCACCTCCTCCGCGGTGATCCAGGGGTGCTCGTTCCTCGGCAACCGCGCGTCGAACGGCGGCGCGATCGCGGGCCTGTTCGGCGGCACGGCGACGTTCGCGAACAACCTCTTCTCCGGCAACGAGGCGACCGGCTGGGGCGCCAACGGCAACGACACGGAGAACGAGACCGGGTGCCCTGTCCTCGAGAACGGCCAGCGGCAGACCGGCTCGGGCGGGAACGGCGGCGCCGTGTGCTTCGACGGCGGCGATCAGGCGGCGATCACCTTCTGCGGCGACCTTTTCGAGGAGAACGTCGCCGGCGCGATGGGCGGCGCGTTCTTCCGCACCGACAACGTCTCCCCCGCGCCGTTCTCCGTCGATCGCGCGACGTTCCGGGCGAACTCGAGCGTCTACCGCGAGGAGGCGGCGGGTGGGCCTGGGGTCCTGTACCTGCACCGCCAGAACGCGGAGATCACCGCGACGTCGTTCATCGACAACAGCTCGGCGACCGGATGCGGCGCCATCCAGGCCGACACGGGCGACCTGCACGTCCTCAACACCACCTTCGCCGGGAACGAGGCGGTCACCGGAGTGGGCGGAGCGATCTGCGACTTCCAGACGACGGAGATCGACTACTGCACGTTCGCCGACAACAAGGCGGATGGCGGCGCCGGGTTCTTCGCGGGCGCGATCTTCGGGTTCGGCACGACCATCGACAACAGCATCCTCGCGGGAAACTCGGGCGCGGGCGGCGGGAACCAGGAGACGTGCAACGACGTGGGCCACGAGGGCGGCAACAACGTGCAGTGGCCGGAGGGGCACTCGGCATGCACGGCCGACACGACGTTTGCGGATCCGCAGCTCGGCCCGCTCGCGGACAACGGCGGCCCGACGCTCACGGAGATGCCCGCCGCCGCGGACGAGGCCGTCCAGGTGGGCGTCGACTGTCCGGCCGTCGATCAGACCGGGAAGGCGCGTGCCGAGCCGTGCACGTTGGGTGCGGTCGAAAAGTAGGCCGGTCGAGTTTCTGATATAGTCACCGGCATGAATCACCGAATCCTTATGCTCATCGCTGCGGTCGGTTGGGCCGGCTGCTCGGACGGCGGCGGCGCTCCGGGCGGCGACGGAGGGATCGCGGATCAGCCGGGCGCGGATTGCGGCAGCGTCCGCCTGACGCAGTACGCCGCGAGCGCGGGCGGGTACTGCGAGTTCGATCGCACGACAGAAGTGCTCCCCGCGGACGTGCAGGCCGGGATGACGACCGCGATCGCCGAGCCCTGGAACGGCTCGTCGTACGGCGGCGATCCGGGAGAGGCGTGCGGCGAGTGCTGGGAGATCGACACCATCAACGGGACGCGGATCGTCATGGTGCACGATCTCTGCCCGATCGAGGGCAACCCCTTGTGCGCGGGCGGGCACTTCCACTTCGATCTCGCGGCCGAGGCGGCCGAGGCGCTCGGGGGCGGCGCGCTCGACGAGGCCTCGACGCGGCGGGTGCCGTGCCCGGTCGAGGGGAACGTCTTCGCGCAGATCATCGACCGCAACGAGTGGGGCTACGTCCGGCTGCAGTTCGTCAACCACCGGATTCCGATCCGGACGGCGGAGTTCCGCGCGGCGGACGGCGACACCTGGTTCGCGCTCGAGCGGAGCGGCGGCGCCTGGCACGTCCTGGAGAACGGCGAGGCGTTCGCCGCCGACGGTCCGGGCGGCGCCTTCCGGCTGACCTCGGCGCAGGGGGAGGTCCTGGAGGGGGTGAACGTCCTCGACTACGGGACCGGCGTCGGCTCGGTCTTCGACCTCGGCGCGCAGCTCACGGACCAGGATCCGAAGGAGCACGAGACGTGCGAGTTCGTCCCGCCCGCGGACGTCTACGTCGACGGCTGGGGCGGCATCCCCGACGTGCGGTGGGCGCCGAACCCGTGGGACGGCACCGAGATCGCGGAGGTCGAGTCGGGCTGCCGCTCCGGATCGTGCCTGCGCGTCGATCCGCTGCCGCAGTGGTCGGGTTTCCACCTCACCTACCGGCAGTCGTTCCCGGCCTCGACGTTCTCGTCGCTCACGCTCTGGGCGCGCGCCGCGTCGGGAGAGGGCGCCATCGACGTGGCGCCGAACGGCGACGGCGGGCAGTGCCCGGTCACGAGCGCGGCGGTCGGCTCCGAATGGACGCAGATCACCATCGACGTCGCGAGCGCCTGCGACGGGTACGGCACGCTGAACATGGTCACGGTCCAGAACACGGGGGACGCGTTCGAGCTCCTGCTGGACGACGTGGTTTGGGCGGAGTGAGGCACACCATGACGACCTGCGCGAAATGCGGCCGCGACAACGCCCCCGAGGCCCGGTTCTGCGATCAGTGCGCGGCGCCGCTCGCCGCTGCTCCGGGTCCGGCCCCGGCGGCCGGCGCGTCCGCGTTCCCGGCCTTGGCCGCGGTCGCCAAGCGGAAGAAGATCCTCCGCCTCGTCGCCCTGTTCGTGGTGATCGACGTCGCGGCCGTGATCGTCTTCTTCGCCTCCGGCGCCTTCGGCTCGTCGGTCGAGGGGGAGATCCGCTCCGCCGGGCTCCCGAACGGCGACTTCGTCATGGCGCCGCCGGCCTGCCACTCCGGCGAGCACGAGTCGTTCTTCGGCGTCTGGGTCGCCCCGGAGCTCGAGGAGATCGACGGCAGGACCGGCTTCCGCGGCGGGCTCAAGGTTCTGAAGAACCCGCTCGGCCAGTGGGAGGCGTACCTCGAGAGCCCGAACACGTGCCGCGGCTTCGAGTGCCAGGTGCTCCAGGTGAAGAAGGAGCACTGCCTGGTCTTCGACATCCGGGTCGAGAATTCGGGCACGATGGTCAACGACATCCGCCTGCGCGAGGGCCACGCCAAGCTCGAGTGCCGCTTCCCCGAGGGCGGAACGCTGAAGGTCGATCTGAAGTTCGGCGGCTGCGACTGACCATCCCGACACCAGCGGCGGTGTTCCGCGCACCGAGGCTCGGAACGGTGGCCAGGCGTAACCCATCCCCCGGCCCCTTCCCGAAACGGGAAGGGGAGCAGCCGATCAGATCCATTCTGATGCCTCCCCCTTCCGCTTCGGAAGGGGGACCGAGGGGGTAGGTTGGGACCGAGGGGGTAGGTCGGGACCGAGGGTTAGGTCTCAGTTGTTGTTCTTCACCGGACGGTACGGGTGCAGGAACGCCGCCATCGCCGACGGGCTGCGCGTCTGCGCGTAGATCATCCCCTGTCCGCTGAACTTCGCGACGAGCCCCTCGCCGCCGAGCAGCTTGCGCTTGGCCGCCGCGAGGATCCCGCCGCGCGCCTCGGTCTTCATCTTCGCAGTGGCGGACGCTTCCCCTTCGAGATGCGGCGCCTTCGCTCTTGTCCCCGGCGAGATCAGATGTCGAATCGTAGACATTGACAGCCGATATTCATCCTTTCCAAAATAGCGGCATGCATGTGGTTCGGCGTGATCGATCGGATTCGGACCCCCCCGACAGGATCGCTTGCCAGACGAATCCTGGTCGTGGATGACGACCCCCTCCTCCTGAATTCGATCTGCCGTCGGCTGGAAGGGATTGGCGTCTACAGCGTGGATCGCGCCTCGAACGCGCGGCAGGCGATCACGCTCGCGCGAAACAACCCCGATCTCGCGCTCGTCGACGTGGGGCTCGGGCGGGGCGAGCCGAGCGGAATCGATCTCGTGCGCGACCTGCGCGACGAGGGGTACCGAGGCCACGTGTGCATGCTGACCGGCGACGACGACGCGGGCACGATGTTGCGCGCGTTGATCGCCGGCGCGGACGACTACCTGCTCAAGCTGCGCTGCCGCCTCCCCGATGACGTCGAGGCGATGCTGGAGCGGCGAGTCGGGCGGCCGCCGCGCGCCGCGCTCGACCCGGAGGCGCACGGCCGGTTCCTGCGCTCGGCCGGGCTCACGAGCGATCAGATCTGCGTCCTCTGCGCGTACGCGGCGCTCGGCTTCCCGGAGAACAAGGCGCTCGCCGACCAACTCGAGATGACGGTCGCGGCGACGAGCAAGACGATCACGCGCGCCGAAGAGAAGCTCGGTCTGGAGAACCGCGCGCAGTTCGTGCGGCTGCTGACGGTGCTCTCAGGTTTCGGGCTGCGGGAGCGGCCCGGCGCGGGGTGAGGGCTCGGCTTCGGTTTCGGCGGATGGGGAGAGGTGACCTGCTCATGTCCTGGCCCGGGACGATGGGTTCGATTTTCAACCAAAGGAGAGAAGCATGAAGAACATCATGGCTGTTTTCGTCGCGTTCGCGCTGTTGGGCGTCGCCTCGGTCGCTGCCGCGACCTTGACCCCCGAGAAGGTCGGCTGGGAGCACGACGGGGATTGGACCTACACGACGAACCTGTCCTACAACGGCACCGGGTGCTCCACGGAGGACTGGGCCTGCGCGTACTACTACGCGCCGTATTCGGTCTGCGACGCCGACGGCATGTACGCGCGCGCCGACACCCCGAATAGCCTGTACTATTTCAACGCATACTATTCGATCAGCACAACAGACTGGACGACCACGGTCGACACCGAGGGATGCACATACATCCCCGGGGCTTGGCCCAACCCGGGTTCCTACCTCTGCCGCGGCACGGAACAGGGAGGATACAACAACTGGGACGCGCCCGGGGCCAACGACATCGACCCGTTCATGGCTTTCAATTTCAAGTATTCCAGCCCGGGAATCATGCTCCGGTACGAATTCGAAGTGAGATCCTGCAACTGGATAGAATAGTCTTCTGGAACGGGACACATCATGGGCAGGTCACCTTTTCTTCTCTTCGCCTGTGCCGTCGCCGCGCTGCTGACGGCGATCGGTGTCGGAGTCGCACTGGTGCACACGCGAAGCTCAAGCGGCGGGGAAACACAGCTCGCGAAGAACGGAATACCGGCGCCCGTCAGACCCGCGTCCACGGCGGGAACGGCGGCCTCGACCGCCGGGAAGACCGAGCGGGGGATCGACGTGAATGCGCTGAAGGACCGGTTGGAGAGCGCGAGGAAGCGCGATTACGGGTTACCCGGGGATGTGTACTTCCGGCGGGGGCCGGAGATCCTGGACGAGATGATGCGGCAGTGGGAGCCGGACGAGGCGTGGGCGGTCGAGGTCACGGCCGCGGCGCGGGAGATCTTCGAGAAGCCCGAGTACCGCGGGACGACCTTCGAGGACGTCGAATGCCGCGGCGCGCTCTGCCGCATGACGCTGCGGCACTCGGACGAGAAGGCGCTCGACTACTTCCGCTTCCGGGGGACGAACGAGGAGCCGTGGGAGGCGGATCAGATCGGGGTCCATCGCCACCTCCCGGACGGAACGATCGAAGTGACCGTCTACTTCTCCGACCCGGCCGGCGACCCTGCGCCGTTCAGCGAGATGTACGAAACCATGCAGGATGAGCAGCCGTAATGCCGGACCGTCGCTCGAGGTCGGGGCGTTGGGACGAGGCGCGACATCGCGGAAAGCGGTGGCTCGCGGAAAACGGTGCTACGATGGAGCGTGAGGCCGCACGTTGAAGTACCGATTCGAAACGCTGGTTCTCGTCGTCGCGCTGTGCGTCTGCTGCACCTGCGCTCCCGGCCAGCGAGACCACGGGGACTCGGGCGCAGCCGACAGCGGTACCGAAACCGAGAGCGGCGACGGGCCGACAATGACCTCGATGCCCGGGTGGAATCTCGTGTTTGCCGTGCGCGCCGGCGGCGACGAGAGCACCGATGAGATTCCCGACGGTATGTGGCGAGAGTCGGGGCTCGGGATCGAGCCTCTTGATGACGGATCGGTATACCTAGCCGGGCAGGTCGGCGACGGCGCCGTGTTCGGCGAAGGGACCGCGACCGAGACGACCTTCCCGAGCTGGGGCGTCGGCTGGTCGGACGGCTTCCTGGCGCGCTACCGCCCGGAAGGCGGCCTCGACTGGGTGCGCCGCATCGGTGGCGACTCCGAGGATCACGCCTGGGGCGTCGACGCCTTTGCCGATGGGTCCGCGGTGGTCGCCGGCTTCTTCGACTCTTTCGAGCTCGTGCTCGGCGAAGGCGAGTCGAACGAGACTGTCCTGTTCACGAACGACAGGAGCGCCTACGCGGCCAGGTACGCGCCGACCGGCGAGCTCGACTGGGCGGTCTCGTTTCCGTCGGCGGACGACTACGACGTTTCATACGCCCGCGCGGCGTTCGCGCTTCCGGACGGCCGGACGCTCGTCGCCGGGATGTTCTTCGGCACCCTCTGGCCCGGCGAGCCCTGGGAGCTCACCTCCGAGCCCCTGGGCTCTCCCGAAGGCGACGGAGACGGCTTCCTCGCCTGGCTCGAAGCCGACGGCGGCGTGCTCGGCTCCCGCCGGATCGGCGGCGACACGGAGAGTTACTGGGGGAGACAGTACGCCCTGTCCGGGGGCGGGGCGCTGTTCGCGGCGCTGCCGTACTACGGCGAAGAGATGTTCGGGGAGGGCGAGGAGCACGAGACGGCGCTCCACTGCGAGAGCGACCCCGGGGAGTGCGCGACCGCGCTCGCCCGCTACACGACCGAGGGTTCCCTCGAATGGGTCAGGAGCGTGAACGCGGCCAGGGCCGGGATAGCCGCGATCGGCGAGGAGAGCGTGGGGCTGGTCGGCTACGCGCTCGATCCCGAGTCGTTCCTCGCCAGCGAGCCAATCTGGACCGGCGTCTGGGACACGCGCTACATCGCCGTGGCGAAGTACGGCGCCGCGGACGGGCAGCTCGAGTGGGCACGATTCGCAGTGTTGAATGCAACACCGTGGTACTTCGGATATCCTGCGGTCGTCGGCACGCCGGACGGCGGACTTGTGGCGCTTCTGAGTTTTCAATACTCATTGGCGTTCGACGGGGACGATGCCGGCGCACAGGAAGTGATCGCCGACGGTGGAGCGACCGAGATGGCGCTCGTCAGCTTCGCGCCCGACGGGGAGATCCGCTGGGTGCACCGTCTCGGGGGGGCTGGCGTGGATCGCGAGACCAGCGTCGCTCAGCAGGGCGGAACGTCGTTGTGGCTCACCGGCGCCTACGGATCAGATCCGTTCGTCGCCACCTCGGGCAACGGCGACGACGTGCCGCTCCCGCTGGCCGGGTTGACCGATGTCTTTCTCCTGCGCTTCGACGCGATGTCCATCCCAGCGGAGTAGCGCGGTCGGCGTCGGGGCGAATACCCGCCGTGTGCAGGACATGTGCGGATGGCGGTGGGCGCTTCGGCGGCGCTCAGTTGTTGTTCTTCACCGGCCGGTACGGGTGCAGGAACGCGGCCATCGCCGAGGGGCTGCGCGTCTGGGCGTAGATCATCCCCTGTCCGCTGAACTTCGCGACGAGCCCCTCGCCGCCGAAGAACAGCGACTTGATGCCGCCGACCTTGGAGATCGAGTAGGTCACCGAGTCCTGGAAGGCGACGATGTGATCGGTGTCGACGATGTACTGGCCGTCACAGCGCTTCGGGTAGATCGCGCCGTAGGAGCAGACGAAGACGGTGCCCGGCCCGGTCGCCTTGAGCAGGAACATCCCGACGCCGGAGAAGAACCCCTTGGCGCCGCCCCACTTCGTGTCGAGCTGCACGGTCGGCGTCGCCGCGAGGTACGCGGACGACTGGATCATGAGCGAGCGGCCGGCCTCGAGGTCGAAGGCGATGACGTCGCCCGGCGCGCCCGGCGCGAGCATCACCCGCCCGGCGCCGCCCTCGGCGGTGAACGTGTTCTGGAAGATCGACTCGCCTCCGAGCAGCTTGCGCTTGGCCGCCGCGAGGATCCCGCCGCGCGCCTCGGTCTTCATCTTCACGTTGGACGACATGGACACCATCGCGCCGGACTCGGCGATGACGGACTCGCCGGCCGCGAGGTGGTAGTCGATGATCGCGAACTCGGGGGAGTGCTTGATCTCGTATGGCATTGTGCGCTCCTTTCCCTCTAGCCGTTCCGCGGCGGGAGCTTGGCTCCTATCAGGGTGCCGAACTCGTTCGGGTTGCGCGTCTGGATGTACAGCTTGCCGCTTCCGGCGAACCGGCACACCAACCCCTCGGACGAGAAGAATGTCGAGAACCAGGAGCCGACGCGCTTGATCGAGAACGACAGCGTCGGCTCGAACGCGACGATGTGCCCGGTGTCGATGGTGAAGTAGCCGTCGACCTGGATCTCCTTGATGGCGCCGAACGCGTTCAGGGCGAGCGGCCCCGTGCCGAACGCGCGGATCCAGAACATCCGGCCCTCGCCGAAGAAGCTCTTGAAGCCGCCCCACTTCGTCTCGATCTCCACCGTGGGCGCGGCCGCGAGGTACGAGGTCTGCTGCACGATGAGGTCCTGCCCGCGCATCTCGTACACCATGATGTCGCCCGGCAGCTTGGGCGCGAACGTCACCTCGCCCGGGCCGCTCTCGGCGTGGAACGTGTTGCGGAAGAACGACTCGCCGAGGAACATCTTGCGGCCGAGCCCCTTGAGCATCCCGCCGATGCCCTTGCCGGCCGACGCGGAGGTCTCCATGCGCAGGTGCGCGTCCTGCGTCACCATGGCGCCGCTCTCGGCCACGACCTTGTCGCCCTGGTCGAGGCGGCAGATGCACAGCGTGTAACCCGGTCCGAATACGTTTTCGAATCGCATGGCCGCCTCCTCAACCCTGCAGCCGCGGCGTGATCCAGCCGACGAGGCCGCCGACCGTGCGCGTCTGGATGTACAGCTTGCCCTGGCCCGAGAAGTGGCAGGTCAGCCCCTCGCCCGACAGGATCGTCTGCTTCAGACCCCCGGCGCCCTTGATCTGGTAGTCGAGCGTGTCCTCGAAGCCGACGATGTGCCCGGTGTCGACGATGTACTTCTCCCGGACGTCGACGTGCTCGACGGCGCCGTAGCAGTTTACCCAGAGATCGCCGGAGCCGGACACGACGAGCCAGAACGCGCCCTGGCCGGAGAAGAGGCTCTTGAGCCCGCCGAACTTCGTCTTCACGGTCACGTCGCCGGAGGACGCGAGGAAGCTCGACGCCTGGACGATGAGCGTCCGCGTCCCGTCGAGCGGGTAGTGGAGGATGTCGCCCGCGAGCGCCGGCGCCACGAGCACCCTCCCGGCGCTCCCCTCCGGCGGCTTGTAGGTGTTCACGAAGAACGTCTCACCGCCGAGGAACTTCTTCACGAGCGCGCCGAGGAAGTTCAGGATCGCGCCGAAGAAGCCCACCCGGTTGCCGCCGATGTGCGTCTTGATCTGCAGGCCGTCGCTCATGCCGACCATGGATCCCGCCTCGACGGTCACCTCCTCCCCGGCGGCCATTTCGATAGTCGCCATGGCGTACGCGGGGCCGAACTCGATGGTGTGCTGCATCTCGCCCTCCGTTCCCGTTCGTTGACCCTCGCCGGCGCTGTCCGCCGGCCGGTTTTCGCTAGAACGAATCTGCCGAAGTCCCGGTAATTTAGCATAGTCGGTGCGCCGCGCACGGCTGAAATCGCACGGGCGGCTCTCTGGCGGCGCGGTCGCCGAGCGGCGCCCCCCTTCAGATCCTCCGGCGGAACGGGGCGTCGGTCGGGGCGGCGGCCTCGTCGGCCGTCTTCCAGCGCCCGACCAGGTCGGACAGGCTCTGCAGCGAGCTGCTCATGTGCTGCGTGCTCTGCTCCATCCTGCGGCTGACGCGCTGGTTCTCGGAGGCGCTCGAGTTGATCTCCTCGACCGCGGACGCGATCTGGGTCAGCCCGAGCGTCTGCTGCGTGATCGCCGAGAAGATGACGTTCGCGAACTCCGAGTTCTCCCGGATCGCCTCGGACAGGTCGTTGACGATCGCGCCGGCGTTGGCGACCATCTTCACGCCCTCGTCGGTCCGGCGCTCCGCGGCCGCGGCCTTGCCCACCATCCCCTCGATCGCGCGGCGGATGCCGGTCAGCGTCTTCGTGATCTGCTCGGTCGCCTCCTTGGACTGCTGCGCGAGGTCCTTCACCTCCTGGGCGACGACCGCGAACCCGGCGCCGTACTCGCCGGCCTTGGCGGCCTCGATCGAGGCGTTGACCGCGAGGATCTTCGACTGCTCGGCGATCGCGTTCACCGAGCCGATGATGTTGCCGATCTCCTCGACGTTCGCGAGCAGGGTCTTGCTCCTGCCGGTGATGTCCTGGGAGTCGCCCTTGATCTTGAGGATGATCTCGCTCGTTCCGTCTACCGCCTGGCGCCCGCGGATCGACGCCTCGGTCGTCTTCTCTGCCGCGTCCACGATCTGGCGCGCGTTCTCGGCCACGCTCTTCCCGGCCTTCTCCATCTCCTCGACCGTCGACGCGGTCTCGGCCACGGCCGCGGCCTGCTGCGCGGCCGACGACGCGAGGTGGGCCATGGCGGCGGCGACGTCCTGGGACATCTCGGTCGCCTCGAGGGCGAGCACCTTCGTGGACACCACCTGCTCCCGGAGCGCCGTGGCCATCTGCGAGACGGCCTCCGACAGGTTGTCGGTCTCGCGGATCCCCTCCCGCCGGAGCGCGATGCCGCGCAACTCGCCCGCGGCCATCTGCTGCGCGGTCGAGGCGATGCGGTTGATGGGCGCGGCCGCGCGCCGCCCGACGAAGATCGCGCCGATGACGATGAAGACGAGGCCGAAGAGCAGGCCGACGATCATGCCGAGCGTCATGAGCTGCTTGAACCGGAGATAGTCCGCGATCGACTCGGTGTAGACGATGTACCCGGCGACCGTTCCTTCCGCCTTGGCGGCGGCGGTCGCGATGATCGTGTCGCCGACCAGCCGCGCCTCGTCGTGCCGGTACTGGAAGCCGCCCGGGAATAGCTGTTCCGCCTTTCCCGAGACGGTCGCGCCCGACGGGCGGTTCTTCAGGTCGAAAGCCAGGATCCAGAACCGATCGCCGCCCTTGCCGGCGGCGGCGGCGCCCTTGTCCTCCTTCTCCCAGGCGCTCCGGAAGCCGCTCAGCTTCTCCTCGACACCCGCGACGAGCGGCGCCCGGTTCGCCTCGACGTCCTCGCCCTGGAGCGGCATGAGCTCGTAGGCGATGTCCGTCGCGATGATGCGCGCCTTGGCGAGCGTGCCCATCTTCACCGCCGAGTAGAGCCGCTCCTGGAGCTGGCTCGAGAACCAGACGAAGGCGAGGATCAGGGCGCCGACGACGATCACGAGCACCGCGCCGACGCGCAGGGTGAGATTCACGCCCAAGGACAGCTGTCGTTTCATCGAACGCTCCGGTGTGCCGCTGCGGGTTTCCACGATTCCACGATTCCACTAAAGAGAACGCGCCTCGGCCGAAAAAGTTAAGCGCCCCGCGGCTAGAACGCCACCGCGACCTGGCCGCCGACGGAGTAAGGGTTGCTCTGGGCGAGGAGCTCCGACTCCGGCATCAGGAGCAGGGCGACGTCGAACTTCAGGATGACGAAGCTCATGGGCTTGAAATTGAGGCCCCAGCGGACCATCCACACGTTGTAGTTGTCGTCCGTGTCGTCCATAATCGAGCGCTCGCCCATCGCGTAGAGGGTGATCTTCTTGTCGTCGAGCCACCGCTCGAGCGGCAGGGTCCAGGCGAGCAGCACGTACGCGTCCCAACGGATGTAGTCGGGCTGGTACGCGCCGGGGATCGGGACATTGACGACCGGGTACTGCTTCAGCGGCCGCTCGATGTACTTGATGATCCCGCCGGCCCACTCGGCCTGCACGAGGACGCCCCACAGCTTGAGCTGGAAGTCGGCCGCGCCGGTGAACTCGCGGTACTTCTCCGTCGTCGTGATGGTGAGGTCGAACGCGTCGGGGTCGGGGTTGAGCTCCTTGATCGAGTCGGTGGTCGTTCCGTAGTAGCCGTAGCCGCCGAGGGAGATCCCGAACTCGTCCTTCTCGTGGGAGAGCTTCAGGCGCACCCCGGCCGCCTTGTTGTCGTCGAGGTCGAACGCCTGCTCGGTCGCGCCGCGGCCGTTGGAGAGCGTGACCGCGTAGTCGAGGTAGGTGTTCCTTCCCGGGAAGAAGCGGCCCTGGATCGCGATGCCGGTCTGCGCCGGCTGCACGGTCTGCCGGATCATCAGGTACGGGTTGTTGTTGGTGATGATGATGATCGGGGAGTGATCGATGTTCCAGATGCCGTACGGCGTGAAGTAGCGGCCTGCGGTGACCCCGAAGAAGTCGTACGGCTGCCAGACCATCTGCGCGCGCTCGATGAAGATGCTGCCGGGGTTCTTCGTTTCCGTGTTCCGCGGGTCCTGGAAGGTCGTGTCGTGCCGCGCGTACGGCAGGTAGCTCTTGTCCGTCCCGTGCGGGAGCGGGCTGAGCCCGACCTCGACGAGCGCGGAGAGCGTCTCGGTCATGTGGCTGGAGAAGTAGAGGCTCAGGTGCTGCATGCCGAACGAGAGGTTGGTGTCGATGATCCCGTTGAACGGGTCGTCGTCGGCGACGAACCACTTCTGCAGCTCCAGCGAGAGATAGCCGTAGACGTCGAACGTCGGCTGGAACTCGCCGCCGCCGGCGGCCGCGATTTCCGCGTCGTCGGCCGCGTCCATGCGGGCCTTGAGCTCCGCCATCTCGGCCTTGAGCTGCGCGATCTCCTCGCTCTGATCAACGCCCGCGTCGGGCGGGGGCGTGTCGTCCGGCGCGGTGTTCGCCTGGACGGCCGCGATCGGTATCAGGGCCAGGACGATGAGGGGTAGCGTTGTGGAGACGACGCGTGGGAAGCTTGCCATGGGTTCCTCATCCGGCTGGTATGACCAGCAGCACTTTTGCCGTCCCCTCCTTGAACTGGGACCTGTACACGTACCCGATCGCGCCGCGCATCTTGAACACCGCGCGGAGCGTGTCCCCGAACTCGGAGGGCGTTGACTCTCCCGCCTTGATCTTGCGCTCCTGCCAGTACGACTTCTCCTCCTCGGAGGTCATGCCGAGCACCTTGTTGCGGAAGTCGTTCCGCAGGCGGCTCCCGTCCGTGACGTTGAGGGGGACGACCTTGGCGCCGCTGGGCCAGCTCGTCCTCTTCTTGAGGAACATGTCGCGCACGTCGGCCAGCGACAGCCTGCCGGCATCCGCCGACGGGTTCGCGACGATCAGGATGTCCGACTGGCTTTCCGCGCTGGCCAAAGAAGGCAGCGCCAGAGCGATGACGAGTGCGGCTGCGACAGTTGTTGCGATTCTCATGGTGATGTCTCCCGGTGGTGCGTCGCCACGTACCGAAAGACCGTGTGAGAGGGCTGTAAATTCAGCATCCACATTGTAAAACCACCGCGCGCTCCGTGCGTTTTCCGGAGCGTTCGTCAACCGTTCACGCAGTACGCCGAGTACGCTTCCCAGTAGTCGGGCGGCATGCACAACGAGTCCGGCAGCCCGAACGTCGTCTCGAGATCGGACAGGAGGTCACAGCACAGATAGGGCGAGGGGCAGTCGTTCGGGCTGGTGCTGCAGTCCTGGATCAGGCAGACGTTCGAGTCGGGCAGCTGGGTCAGACAGAAGGTCGCCTGGTACTCGGCGCAGTCGTCCGGTCCCGTGCACGGCTCCATCATGCCGGTCTCGATCCCGCCGTCTCCGCCGCCATCCGGGCCGTCGTCGCTGCTCGTGTCCGAGTCCGTGTCCTCCGACACGCATGACGACCCGTTGAAGGTCTGGCCGACGTCGCAGCGCCCGCTGTCATCGAGGTGGCACCCCGCCGACCCCGCCCCGGCGGCGAGGAGCGCGCCGAAAAGGACCATCCACATGGGCCCTCCCGATCGTCTGCCCGGGATGACATGATTTCGTTGAATGATATATATTCTCATTTTGTCACATATTCCATGCCAGCGTCGCGCCTTCGCATAAATCTACATTTCTACAATGCACCTGTCAAACCGACCCCGTGAAAAAACTGCATTATTGTAGGTTTATATGTTGACGGTATTTTAATATCTTAATCCGACATGGTTGACTGACCGCAATCGACGGGGTAATAAAAAAAAGAGAGCCCCTTGCGATGGGGTGAAGCGAGCCCGAGATGGCCAACAAAGTCCTCATCGTCGACGACACCGAGACCATGCGCCGCGCCGAGCAGATGATGCTCGCGGGCGAGGGTTACGACATCGACGTCGCCAACGACGGCATCGACGCGCTCGACAAGATCGCGCTCGACCGGCCGGATCTCGTGCTCCTGGACATCATGATGCCCAGGATGGACGGAATCGAGTGCTGCCGGAAGATCAAGACCGACGACAGGTTGAAGGATGTCAAGGTCGTCATGGTCACGACCAAGAGCGAGTACGAGCGGGTCAAGGAGGCGTTCGCCGCCGGGTGCGACGATTACATCACGAAGCCCATCGACAAGAACGAGCTCATCACCAAGCTCCGCGACCTCATGAAGTTCGTGAGCCTGCGAGAGCTCCTGCGATCCTGATGCGATCGCCGAATCCCAAGAGCGCCGTCCCCACCACGGCGGAGGCGACGAACGCCGCGGCCGGTGTCGAGGAGATCCGGGCGTTGGAGGCGAGGCTCCTCGGCCTGAAGAGGGATCTCCTGTTCCGCGCGGCCGCCCTGGACGGGAGCGCGGCCTCGTCGTCGCTCGGCTTCATCCTCGTGCGCGCCGGAGAAGGCGTCTTCGCCGCTCCGATCTCCCAGGTGGACGAGGTCGTGGAGCTGCCGGCGCTCGTGCCGCTCGACGACGCCGTGAGGACCATCGCCGGGCTCTGCAACTACCACGGCCGGATGATCGCGGTCGTCGACGTCGCCGAGCTCACGGGCGGGCCCCGCACGGCGCTCTCGCCGGACCGCGTGCTCGTCATCTGCCGGGCCGAGGCGCGCACGTTCGCGCTCCTCGTGGACGAGGCGCTCGAGGTGGTGGTGGCGGAGCCGGGGGCGGTGACCCTCGCGGACGAGGTGATGAGCGGCGTCCTGCGCTCGGCCGGCGTGCTGCGGTTCGGCGACAGCGCGACGGCGCAGATCCTCGATCTCGTGTGGATCGCCATGGGCGCGCAGCTGGCCGCCCTCCTGCGATCGGACGCCGCGACGCCCCTTACGGAGAACGGCGCGTGACCCCGCAACCGGCGACGGAGGAGCGCGGGGAGGCGCGGCCGCTGGACGACGCCGAGTTCGCGGAGCTCACGGGGATCCTCGCGGAGCGAACCGGGCTCCTCTACCCGCCGCAGAAGCGCCGCGATCTCGACGCCAAGCTGGCGCCCCATTTCGAGGAGATGACGGCGCCGGAGCGGGAGGGCTTCGTCGCCCGCGTGCGATCCTCCGAGGACGCGCTGCAGGGCCTCGTCAACCGCCTCACCATCGGCGAGAGCTACTTCTTCCGCAACCGCCCGCACTTCAGCGCCCTGGCCGCCGAGATCATCCCGCAGCTCATCGAGGCCAACACGGCGTCGCGCAGCCTCCGGATCTGGTCGGCGGGGTGCGCGGCGGGCGAGGAGCCGTACTCGATCGCCATCCTGCTGCGGGAGAGGTTCCCGGAGCTCGCCGGCTGGGACGTACGGATCCTGGCGACCGACATCAACACGGGATTCCTCGGGCGCGCCAAGGAGGCGGTCTACACGAAGTGGTCGTTCCGCGGGGTCGAGGACCGGATCGTCGAGCGGTACTTCCGAAAGGAGGGCGCGGCCCTGCGGCTCGTGCCGGAGATCGCGCGCGCCGTGGAGTTCGGCAGGTTCAACCTGTCGCGGCTGCCGTTCGCCGGGCGGATCGGCCCGGCGCCGTTCGACCTCGTGATCTGCCGCAACGTCCTCATCTACTTCTCGTTCGAGTTCGCGAACCGGGTGGTGCAGGCGCTCTCGGACACGATTCGCCGGGGCGGGTTCCTCGTCGTCGGGCACGCCGAGGCGTTCCCGGCGCTCGGGGAGCTCGAGTCGGTGTACTCGAACGCGACGTACTACTACAGGCGGCCGGACTCGGTGAGGCCGCACAAGCTCGCGGCGGCCCCGGCGCACACGGTCTCGATCCCCGGCATCGCGGTGCGCGAGGTCGCGCGGCGCCCGTCCGTTCCGCCGCCGCCCGAGGCGGACGACCTCCCGCGGGACCTCGAGGCCGCGCAGGAGCACGCCGACACGGGCGAGCTCGATCGCGCCGGGGAGATCCTCGACCGGCTCGTGGACGGTCCGGGGAAGCTCGACCACCGGGTCCACTTCCTGCGCGCGGTCGTCGCCGATCAGTGCGATCAGACCCAGGCCGCCATCGAGAGCCTGCGGCAGGCGATCTTCATCAGGAAGGAGTTCGTCATCGGGCACTACTACATGGGCGTCATCTGCGACAGGGAGGGCGAGAAGAAGGCGGCGCGGCGCTGCTTCAGGAACGTGATGGAGACGACGTCGCCGCTCGCGGAGGACTGGGTCCTCGAGGAGGGCGGCGGGATCACCTCCGGGATGCTGCGCGAGATCGCGTCCGAGCGGATTCGAGAGCTGGAGATCGAGTAGGGGGAGGCGAGGGGCACGATGGGCGACGATTGGGAAGATGTCGATCTCGAGATCCTGAAGAGGCGCGCCGAAGCCCTGGCGCTCCCGCGGGCCGAGGGCGCCGCGGTGGTGGAGACCGTCGCGCTCCTGCAGTTCACGCTCATGGAGGCGGAGTACGCGATCCCGCTCGAGGAGGTCGAGGCGGTGCTCCGCATCGGCCACATCGTCTCCATCCCGCTGACGCCGAAGCACATCCCGGGCGTGATCAGGCGGCGCGGGCAGACGATCGCCCTCGTGAACCTCAGGCACTACTTCCACCCGGAGCACGAGGGGCTCGCCGACGCGGACTTCGCGGTCATCGTGGTCGCCGGCGGCAAGCGCTTCGCGCTCCAGGTGGAGGAGATCGAGGGTGTCGTCCACCTGCCGAGGAGCGATCTCGTGCCGGCGCCGGACAACTTCGACAAAGCGCAGGCGCCGTACGTGGTCGCGGTGACGACGGGTGGGTTGGCCGTCCTCGACCTCGGGCGCCTGGTCGGGACGAGCGAGCTCGGCATGGACAGCCCGCGCACCGCGGAGCGGGCTCGGCCATAGAAAGGCGACGGGCGAAGACGAAATGGGCGCCAACAGCGACCTCACGAAGGAGCAGATGGAGCAGCTCGCGGTCGTCTTCCGATCCGAGGCGCTCGAGCACATCAAGGCGCTCGCCGAGGTCCTGTTCACGCTCGAGGAGGGCGGCGGCGATCCGACGGCGCTGCTCGGCCGCGCCTTCCGCGAGGCGCACAGCCTGAAGGGGTCGGCCGCGACGCTCGGGTTCGAGCGCGCCGCCGCGATCACGCACAGGTTCGAGGACGCGCTCGGCGTCATGCAGAAGGATCACGGGAGGATCGAGAACCCTGTCCTCGACGTCCTGCTCGAGACGCTCGAGACGGTCCGTGCGTCCGTGGCCGGGAGCTCTCCCGGCGACGCGGTCCTGTCGCCCAGGGAGGAGCGCGCCCTCGAGCGGATCGAGGCCTTCTTCCCGAGGCGGAAGGCGTCCGTCCCGCCACTGGAGCCGACGGGCAGGGGCGCGTCGGCGGCGGCGCCCGCGCGCGCCGAGGGCGTCCCCGCCGCGGCCGACGAGCAGAAGGGCCAGGCCCGCCCGGGGCCGGAGTTCGTCCGCGTCGCCCAGGATCGACTGGACGCGGTGTTCGCCCGGTTCGGCGAGCTGTTCGAGACGAGCATCCAGATCGAGTCGCTCGGGCACGACATGCGGCTGAACGCCCACGAGGCGATGCAGATGGCCGAGCGGCTGACCTCGCTGCAGCTCAGGCTCGAGGGGTCGCCGCACGAGGGCGAGGTGATGGAGGTGCTCGACCACGCGCGCAACCTCCTCGTCATGCTCCGCGCGAGCGCCAAGCGGTTCGAGCAGGAGGAGCGGGCGCTCTCCAAGCTCATCCACCGCACGCAGGAGAGCGTGGGCGAGATCAGGATGGCGCCGGTGTCCGCGATCTTCGTGTCGATCCGCGGCCAGATCCGCGAGGCGGAGAAGCTGACCGGCAAGCGCGTGGATCTCGAGCTCGACGGCGGCGAGTACGCCGTGGACAGGTCGGTGCTCGACGCCGTCGAGGATCCGATCGGGCACATCCTGCGCAACGCGATCGACCACGGCATCGAGGCGCCGGCGGAGCGGCGAGCCGCGGGCAAGCCCGAGACCGGGCGGATCACGGTCAGCGCGCGGCACACGGGCGATGCGGTCGAGCTGTCGATCTCCGACGACGGCCGCGGCATCGACGCGGGCAGGATCCGCGCGGCGCTTGTCGAGCGGGGGAGGGTGGGCGCCGAGCAGGCGCGGGATCTGTCCGAGGACCAGCTCTACGACTACCTGTTCGAGGCGGGGTTCTCCACGCGCGAGGGAGTGTCGAAGGTCTCGGGCCGGGGCGTCGGGTTGGACGTCGTGAAGTTCACGGTCGAGCGGCTCGGCGGCGAGGTCCGCCTGAGCAGCGGCGCGGGCACCGGCACGGTGATCACGATGCGGCTGCCCCTCGCGATGTCGACCCTGCGCTGCCTGCTCGTCCGCACCGCCGGCCGCGTGCTCGCGATCCCGGCGGCGAACATCGAGAAGGTGCTCGTGCTCGACAGGAAGGAGATCGGGGTCATCGGCGGCGGCCAGGTCATCGTGTACCGCGACCTGAACATCCCGATCTCCGCGCTGTCCAGGATCCTCGAGCTCTCGCGCGACGGCGACGCCGATCCCCTCGCGACGTCGCAGTTCGCGGCGATCGTCCGGTTCGGCGATCGGCGCTTCGCGTTCGGCGTCGAGGAGCTCCTGGAGTACTCGCAGCTCGTCCTCAAGCCGCTCGGGGATCTCCTCGAGCGCGTCCCGAACGTCTCTGGGCTCTCCCTGTTCGGCACCGGGGAGCTCGCGCTCGTCCTCAACCCCGCGGACCTCATTCGCTCCGCGGGCGGCCTCACCGCCGAGCAGGCGAACGCGAGCCTCAGCGAGGGCCGCGACAGGCCGTCGACGGTGACGATCCTCGCCGTGGACGACTCGATCGCGACGCGCACGCTCCTCAAGACCCTGCTCGAGTCCGCGGGGTACCGCGTGCTCACGGCGGTCGACGGGCTGCAGGCGCTGAACGTGCTCGCGGGCAACCGCGTCGACCTCGTGATCTCCGACGTCCAGATGCCGAACATGAACGGGTTCGAGCTGACGAGCGCGATCAAGTCGCGGCCGAACCTCTCGCGCCTGCCGGTCGTGCTCGTCACGTCGCTCGGATCCGACGAGGACATGGCGGCGGGCCTCGCGGCCGGGGCGGACGCCCACATCGTGAAGAAGCAGCTGACGCGCGGCGAGCTGATGAAGACGATCAATCAACTGCTGTAGCCGGGACGGGGCACCATGCTGAGAATCCTGATCGCCGAAGACTCACCGGTCATCCAGCGCACGCTCCGGGCGCTCCTCGAGGGCGAGCCGGGCATCGAGATCGTCGGGGTGGCTGGCGACGGCGGCGAGGCGCTCAGGATGTGCCGCGACCTGCGCCCCGACCTCGTGACGATGGACATCTTCATGCCCGAGATGGACGGGCTGGAGGCGACGCGGCGGATCATGGAGGAGTGCCCGACGCGCATCGTCATCATCAGCGCGATGGTCGGCGAGCGCGACCTGTCGAGCTCCTTCGAGGCGATGCGCGCGGGAGCGATCGAGGTGATCGAGAAGCCGCACGGCGTCCTCGCGGGGAACTACTCGGAGGTGAAGCTGAGCCTCGCGCGCCTGCTCCGGAAGGTCGCGGTGGCGAAGCCGGCGGCGCAGATGTCCTGGCTCCGCCTGTCGCGGCAGGTCGAGGCGGCGCCGGCTCCGAGGGCGGCGGGTCCGCTGCGGCGGGTGCCGGAGGCGTTCGAGCCGGAGATCGTCTGCATCGGCGGCTCGACCGGCGCCCCGGCGGTGATCGTCGAGGTGCTCTCCAAGCTGCCCAAGGGATATCCGTTCCCCATCGTCGTCGCGCAGCACATCGCCAAGGGGTTCGCCGCGGGCTTCGCGAGCTGGCTCGACTCGGCCGTGCCGCTCGAGGTCAGGGTGGCGGACGGGCGCGAGGCGCTCCGGCCCGGGCTCGTCCTCGTCGCGCCGGACACGCACCACCTCGAGCTCCGGCGCCCGGGCGGGTACGAGCTCGTCCCGCCGACCGATCCCCGGCGCCACGTCCCGTCCATCGACGCGCTGTTCCGCTCGGCGGCGAAGGCCCACGGCGATCGCACCCTCGGCGTGCTCCTGTCCGGGATGGGGAAGGACGGCGCGGAGGGGCTCGAGGCCGTCTACGCGGCGGGCGGCGTCACGCTCGCCCAGAGCGAGGCGACGTCGGTCGTGTACGGCATGGCGAAGGTCGCCTGCGAGGCCGGGGCCGTGATGGAGTCGGTCACGCCGCAGCGGCTCACCGGGATCCTGCTCGCGTACGGGATGTAGGCGGCTTCAAGGGGGGCGTTCGGTCAGCCGGCCGATCCGCGCACCCGAGCGCCCCGACTCCCAGCGCCACCGCGACGATTTCAGAAAAACGACGCACCCAACCATGATGGCGGCGCCCCTCGACTTCGCAAGCTCGCTCACCCGAATCGGCTGCTCCCTTCTCCGCTTGCCGGAGAAGGGGCGGGGATGAGGCTGTGAAGGATCGCTCCGAGTCACGAAAAGTGCTCTGAGTCGTTCGGCAGGGCTCCTGCATAGCGAACAACCTCGCCGATGCGTGCGATGACGACCAGTCGGGCTGTCCGGACTTCGAAGAGGTTCCAGTCACGGGAGTCGAGAGCGCTCGCCATCCATGTCGCCTCGTTCTTCCCCTCGCCGAGTGACGAGCGAGCAGTCCCGACCCTCGCACGAGTCACGCTACAGATCTCGGTAGGCGTCCTTCCGGTGCCGGATGTGGATGACGTCGACGGTTTCACGCTCGTCGTCCACGGAATAGACGACACGGTAGTCTCCAACGCGGAGGCGAAAGAGCCCGCCGCTCGCGCGCAGCTTCTTGCTCTTCGCAGCGGGGCGCGGCTCGAGCGCCAGCGAGTCGATTGCGATGCGCACCTTGTCTGCCACGGACGCGGGGAGGCGCCGGTACTCCTTTGCCGCGGAGCGCGCGATGGTGATCGCGTACGGCGTCATCGCTTCTTGGTTTTCGCGCTCGCCTTCCCGGTGCGGACCGCGTCCCAGCTCAGACGGTCTTCGCCAACTCGCGCTTCCGCGATCATGGCGTCATAGATGTCCTCCCAGAGCTCGCCGTGTCGATCCAGGTCGACGACGACCGCGCGCCTACGGCCTTTCTCGTCCACGATGTAGCTCAATCCTTCCATCGACCGCCTCCGTTCCATCGACCGCACGTGCTCGGCCGTCGCGATGACTATACCGCGAAGAGGCGCTCGGGGCCATTCGGCGGCGGTCACTTCCCCGCCGCGCGGCGCTGCGCCTCGTCGCGCAGCTCGCGCATGATCGCCGGCAGGTTGAACCTCTGCGCGATGCGCATGACCCAGCCCGGGATGTCGCCGCCCGGATCGGTCACGAGGTAGTAGGTCACGACGGCCCGCTTCCCGTCCGGGAGCGGCTTCACGTCGATGTAGCCGTCGGCGCGGGTGACGCGGACGACGCCCTCCCGCGGCGGCGGCCCGTAGGCGGCCGTGGCCTCCCAGGTGAGCCGGTACAGCCCCTTTGCCGCGTCCATCCGGCGCTCGTAGCGCAGCGCGTAGTCCCGCGGCGTGACCACCGGGTACGCGAGCAGCTGGTAGATGTACCAGACGTCCGGGTCCTGCGTGGCCTGGAGGCGGTCGGCCGCCACGTACTTCGTGGAAACCCGGAACGTGTCCGGGTCGCCGGCGGCGTCGAGCACGATCTCGGGCGGCGCCTCGACGGTGCAGATCGCCTTGGCCGCGCGCACGGTCGTGCCCGGCGTCTCGCGGAAGCAGATCGCGATCCCGTCCGAGGTCCTTCGGATCAGCTCCCAGGCGGGCTCCGCGGCGGCCGTCGCCGCGCCGCCGGCCATCACCGACAGGGAGATCACCGTCAAGAGCGCCGGGCGCGGGAACCGCCGAGTCATGCGCTCTTCGTGGCCTCGGCGACCATCTTCACGTACAGCTCCACGTCGTGCTTGGTGCCGACGATGAACGGCACGCGCTCGTGCAGCTTGGTGGGGACGACGTCGAGGATCCGCTGGCGGCCGGTCGTCGCCATGCCGCCGGCCTGCTCCGCGAGCATCGCCATCGGCGCGCACTCGTAGAGGTAGCGCAGCTTGCCCTTGCCGGTCTTGGCGTCCGCCGGGTAGAGGAAGATCCCGCCGTACAGGAGGTTCCTGTGGAAGTCGGCGACGAGCGAGCCTATGTACCGCGAGCTCGTCTTCTGGTACCGCGGGTCCTCGCGGCTGCGAATGTAGTCCACGAAGCGCCGGGTCGGCTCGTCCCACTTCGGGTAGTTCGCCTCGTTGGCCGAGAAGCACGTGCACTTGTCCGGGATGCGGATCCCCTCGTGCGACAGCACGTACTCGCCGACCTCGGGATCGAGGGTGAAGCCGTGCACGCCGTGCCCGGTCGTGAAGACGAACATCGTGCTCGACCCGTAGATGACGTACCCGGCCGCGAGCTGCTTGTTGCCGGGCTGCAGGAAGTCCTTCTCCTCGCACATCCGCGAGCCGGCCTCGGCGCGGTGGATCGAGAAGATCGTCCCGACCGACACGTTGGCGTCGATGTTCGACGAGCCGTCGAGCGGGTCGAAGCAGACGATGTACCGGTCGCCCTCGTTCTCCGGGCGCGGCGGGTAGGCGACGTAGTTCTCCTCCTCCTCCGTCGCGATCCCGCCGACGAGCGGCATCCAGTGGAAGGTCGCCTTCATGATCTCGTTCGCGATCACGTCGAGCTTCGCCTGCTCCTCGTCCTGGACGTTCTTGGATCCCTGCTTGCCGAGCACGTCGAGCAGCCCCGCCTTCTGGACCTTCGCGGAGATCACCTTCGACGCGACGCCGACGCGGCGCAGGAGATCCGCGAAGACGCCCCGGCTCTCCGGGTACCGCCGCTGCTCCTTCGCGATGAAGCTCTCGAGCGTGTCGAAGTCATGCCATCCCGAGCCCGCCATGTCGCACCTCCTTCTTTTTGGACAAGGAGATCGTTATCACTAAAAAAAAAAAAGGATAGGGGGACGCGCGCTCCGGACCGGACGGGCAGACGCGCTATGTATCGAGCTGGGGCGGCGCCTACTCCGCCTTCGGCGGGAGCTTCCAGTCCTCCGTGAAGAAGCCGGTCTCGATCTCCGGGCGGCCGCCGAGGATCATGAACGCCCGCTTCCGCGTGGTCTGGTCGTCGTAGACGATGTAGTCCGCGAGGTAGATGGGGAGCCGCCCGCCGCGCTCCACCGCCTCCGCGGTCGTCCCGGCGCAGACCACGAGGTACCTGTCCGGCGCGAGCGGGTTCGGGCAGACGAACCGCGCCCCGACCCCGCGGCCCTCGAGCCGCTCCCCGCGCAGCTCGAGGTAGTCCTCCCCGACGACGATCGGCAGGCGCGCGCCCATCGCGGCGAGCACGGAGTTGTTCCGCGCGTTGCCGTACAGCACGACCGCGCGATCCCGCAGCATCTCCCAAGTGAGATCGACGTCCGCGACCACCGGGTGGCGGACCTCGGTGTAGTCCCACGCCGCCATCCAGCCCCGCGCGCCGAGCTGCGCCGCGCGCTTGAGCAGCGGGACGTCCTCGGCCACCTGCGTCCCGTAGACGTGCACCTGCGGATCGTAGTTCGCGTCGCCGATGGGGCCCACCACCTGGCCGGCCTTCCGCGTCCCGGGCAGCGGCGTCGCGCCGTCCCACTCCCGCCACCACGGGGTCACCGGGGCCGGGGCGCCGGCGGCGGCCCCCTTCCCGAGCCCGGGCGCGAGCGCGAGGACGAACGTGAGGGCCCCGCGGGGGGGCGGCATCCCCTCGTACGCGACGTGGCCGTCGATGCGCACCGAGAAGGGCGGCTCGACCGGGTTCTCGGCGAAGTGGATCGTCACCCGCTCCGCGTTCTCGGTCTCGATGTCGATGCGCGACCCGTCGACGACCTGCGCGACGAGGCGCGCGGGCCGCGTGTGGTCGATGCGCTCGTCGAGCGACATCCAGTGCTGCCGGACCGCCCGCGGCGACGCCGTGACGAGGCGGACCTCCGTCGGCGCGATCTGCCGCGCCCGCTTCTTCGCGATGTCCGCGACGAGCAGCGAGCGCCAGAGGACGTGGCTCAGGTCGTGCCCCAGCGCGGAGAACTCGTTGTACGTGAACGGGATGCCAAGCCGCTCGAGGAGCGCCTGCAGGGAGCGCGTCTGCTCGACGCTGAACCCCGAGTCCTTCACGCCGTGGAAGAAGCGCAGGTACGTGCCCTGCGCGTTCTCGGCGTAGGTGATCGCGGACTCGTTCGCGAGCACCGTCTTCTCGCACCTGCGGTGGCGGCCGGCCGCCTCGTAGTGGTTGAGCCAGTCGACCACGCCGGAGAGCGGCAGCACCGCGGAGAACCGGGAGGCGTGCTTGAGGCCGATGGTGTACGAGCCGATGCCGCCGTTGGAGAGGCCGGAGATCACGATCCTGTCGCGGTCGACGTTGTAGTTCGCGAGGACGTCGTCGATCACGTCGAGCACGTCCTGCTCGCCCGACCACCGCCAGCGGATCTGCCCGAGGCCGTCCGGCGCGACGACGATCGCGTTGGGGTGGCGGCCCGCGCGGTACTCGGTCCGGAAGTTGTCCCAGTAGTCGGCGACGGCGACCGTGTTGCCGAGGTTCAGCGCGAGCCAGACGTTGTGGTTCGACGAGCCGCCGTGGAGCGAGACGATGAGCGGGAGCCGCTCGGCGCCGTCGTACTTCTTGGGGACGTAGATCGAGTACATCTGCGGGAAGTACGAGTAGCGCGAGGCGTAGCCGCGCCAGAACATGCCGCGCTTGCCGGCGATCGCGTCTTGGCCCGCCTCCGCCGCCGAGAGCGTCTCCTCGACGAGCCGGGTCATGCGCCCCTCGTAGCCGTCGTACTTCGTGCCGTTCCGCCGCAGATCCGTGATGTACGCGTCGATGGTCGTGAGGCTGCCGTAGGTGAGGCGCGTCTCCCTGCCGCTGCGCACGGCCTCCCGGAGCGCCGCGAGCCGCTGCTCGAACGTGCGCGTCCCGGCCCCCGGGGCCGCGGCCGGGGCGATCACGGCGAGCGCGAGCGCACAGGTGCCCACCAGAGCCCGGAGTCGTCTCCGCCCGTTCATAGAGATTGGCTTACTAAATCGGGATCGTTTGGGGAAAAAAAAGGCGAGTATTTCCAGAGGGTCAGGAGATGATGAGGACGATCACGACCGTGAGCAGGAGGAGGGCCACGGCGCCGCCGACGATCGCGAGGGTCTTCCCCTTCGAGAAGACGTCGTGGTCGTAGCAGGCGAGCGCGCGATCGAGCAGCGAGAGGCGCTGCTCCGCGTCCTCGGCCTTCTCGGCGCTTTCGGCCGCAGCGCGCGCGAGCGGGGCGAGCGGGCCGTCGGCGCCGACGGTCGGGAGCACGTTCTCGCCCACCGCGGCCCACGCGTTCTCGACGTCGCGGCTCACCGCCTGGAACCGCTCCCCGGAGCGCGCCCGTTCCGCCTCGAGCTCGAGCTCGGCCTCCTCCGCCTTCTCCTTGACCTCGCCCTCGATCCGCCGGAGCTCCGCGAGCGACCGCTCGACCGAGTCGTGCTCGGCCTGCGCCGCGGCGACCGGCTGGGCGAGCCCCTCGATCTTGAGGCGCGCGGCGTCGATCCGCCCGCGCAGCTCCGGGCCGCGCCGCTCGATCTCGTCGACCTCCCCGAGCAGGCGCTCGCGCTCCTCGGCGGCCTTCGACGGATCCGCGGACGCCTCCCGGCGCTTCGCGACGAGCTCGGCGGCGTTCCGTTGCTCGATCTCGGCGCGCTTCAGAGCCGATTCCGTCCGGCGCAGTTCGCTCTTGAGGTCGTCGAGCCGCCTGCGGGCGCTCGCGGCGGCCTCGACGAGCGGGGCGAGCTCCTTCTTCAGACCCTCGAGCCTCGAGCGCAGGTCGTTGAGCCGCTTCTCGCGCTCGGACACGACGGCGGCGGAGACGCTCGCCTCCTCGTCGCGCCGCGCCTCGGCGGCTCGGGCCGCGCGGACGAACCCCGCCCTCGGCTCGCCGTCCGCCGGGTGAAGCGCCTCGGCCTGGCGCGCGAGCTCCGCGAGCCGCGACGTCCGCTCGGTCTGCAGCCGTTCCGCGGTCTCGGCCGTCTCCGCGCGCCGCCGGTTGAGCTCCGAGCGGCGCATCGACACGTGCCACCAGTACCTGACCGCGCCGAGCGGGCCCGTGCCGGGCTCGCCGTAGTCCGCGAGCCGCCTCGCGTCGCCGTCCTCGGCGGGCGTCGGCGCCGCCGGGGCGGCGGGCCGGGCGAAGGCGGGGTGGACCGGCGGCGGCGACCCTGGGAGCGGCTCGAGCTTGAGCGGGGCCAGGGGCGTCGCGTCGGTCCTCGGGACGGGCACCGTCAGCGCGTCGTCGTCGCTCGCGAGATCCAGGCCGGACGAGGACGCGTCGCCGAGATCGATCTCCATCCCGCCGAACCCGAGCTTCTTCGGCTCCCCGCGCGGCTCGGCCGCGTCGTCGGCGATTCGCTGCGAGGGCCGGTTCCGGACCCCGTAGGGCACCTCTCCGCAGTGGGGGCACGGCAGGTCGCCGTCGTCCCGGATCTGGAGGCACTGTGGGCACTTGATCATCCGGCCACCTGCTCACTCCCTCGTCAGCTCGAGGATTCGCGGCGCGTACCGGCCCGAGTCGACGAGGATCTCGCCGTCGATCGAGAGGCTCGTCTTGCGCCCGCTGAACGACAGCTGGCACGTCGAGGTCCAGGCCGCGCTTCCCGTGGCGACCGGGCGGCCCAGCGAGAAGTACGCGCCGGGGATGTACATGTCCTGGCTCGCGTCGCCTATCGGCATGAGGAGCTCGAAGTTCGTCCCGACGGCGAACATGCCGACTCGATCCACGTTCCGCCCCGCGCGCACGGTCGCGAGGATGCTTTCCGCGAGCTTCCCGGGCCCCCCCTCGAGCTTGGTGAGCCGGCCGTTCGCCATCTCGATGCGGAGGGGGTGCCGCGACAGCTCGACGCGATCGAACTTCTCCTCCGACGGCACGGTCCCGTCGCAGACGTACACGCCGTCGACGGCGGCCGGCACCGTGTACACCTCGCCGTTCGGCAGGTTCGCCCACTCGCCCGGCTCGATGACCCCGGCCGCGCTGTAGATAGGCTCGCCCGGATCGAGCGCCACGCGCACGTCGGTCCCGCTGGCGCTCGAGACGCGGATCTCCGAGGCGCGCTCGAGGCGCTGCTTGACGACGGCGTTCAGCTTCGCCACCCGCCGGTAGTCGGAGAGCATCCCCTGCATCATGGCGTCCTCCGTGATGCGGATCATGTGCGCGTGCCGGAGCTTGAGCGGCGCGACCATGCCGATGAGCTCCTTCCGGTGCTCGTACTCGCCCTCCTTGGGGTGGACGGTGTAGATGCTGGCCTTCGACAGCTTGAGCGCCCGGCCGATCTCCGCGGGCAGCCCGGTCAGGGGCCGGGGCGACCTGCGCTCGAGGATGAAGGCGTGACAGCGGGCCCCGACGTCGGCGATCTCCGCGAAGAGGGAGGCAGCGACGTGGATCGACGCGTCGTCGCAGACGAGCGTCACGACGTCTCCGGCCTCGATGCCCAGGCACGAGCGGATCGCGTTGCGCGCGCCGCGCCGCAGGGCCGCCGCCACCCGCATCGATCTGAGCTCCGCACCATCCGGCATCCGCCACGCTCCCGGGTTGAAAACCGCCCCATTCTTGCATGACGGCGAGAGGAAGGGCAAGGTCGCGGGAGCGGGCCGTGGTATACTCGGTCGTCGAAGAAACGACGGCTCGCGAGAGGTGAAACCATGGGACGCTACGAGACGATCTTCGCGCTCCTCGCGCTGTGGCTCGGCGCCGCGCTCGCCGACGGGTGCGGCGGCGACGAGTTCGAAGGGGGCGACGGCGGGACCGACTCCGACACGGACTCGGACACGGGGATCGTGGATGCCGACACCGACACCGACACCGACACCGACGCGCCGGACGGCGGGGACACGGATACGAGCGAGGCGGGCCCCGGGGAGCCGTGCTGGAAGGAGTCCTTCGGATCGTTCCACCCGAACGCGGGGCTGCCCGACTGCGTCACGGGGTACGTCTGCATCGGCGACGCCACGGGCGCGTGGTGCTCGGAGCCCTGCGACGCCACGGGCGACATCGACTCGTCCGACGGGCCGTTCGGCGGCTGGTGCTGCGCGGAGTTCTCCGATCCGTGCGATCCGTGGCTGTTCTGGATGCCCGCACAGCTCAGCGAGATGTGCGTGCCGCGGAGCGCGCTCCCGACAGGGGCGTGCACCAACGGCGGGACGTGGCCGTCGGACGCCGAGCGCTGCGCCCCGATCTGCGACGGGACGGATCTCCTCACCGAGACCGTTTGCCAGGCGGTGAGCGAGCTCGAGCGCTTCTGCACGTTCGTGTGCGATCCGCTCGACGACCAGTGCGAGGTGATGTACGTCGGCGAGATCGGCGACGTGTTCGCCGGCGGCTGCTGTGAGCTGTGGGGCGTGTCGTACCTCTGCACCCCGGCCGGGCTGTGCGGCTGAACGAGGGTGCGCATGGGAAACAAGAAGAACAGGGGCGGCTCGGGCAAGATCATCGCGAAGCGCGAGGAGCCCGCGGTCGAGGCGCCGAAGAAGGCCGCGCCCGCTCCGGAGCCGGCCTTGAAGCGCAAGGTCCCGGAGCGGATCCAGGAGAAGGACGCGGGATTCGGCGTGATCAAGGTCATCGCGGGGGTCGTCATCGCGCTGATCGTCGGCGTGTCGCTCCTCTCCCACTTCTTCGGCGGGGACGACGCGTCGCGCGGCAGCTCGGGTCAGGACGAGCGCTGCCAGAGCACGACGGAGTGCAAGTCGGGCTTCATCTGCCAGGCGTACGCCAAAGACGCGGAGCGCTGCCTCAAGCTGTGCGAGCCCGACAACCCGCAGAGCTGCGAGCCGGGCTACGAGTGCGCCTCGTCCGCTCGCTCGTCGGGTCGGAAGAAGGTGCGCCTCGCCGCGGTCTGCGTCCCGGATGCCAAGGCGAATTGACCTCGTCGCGGCGGCGGCGCTCGCGATCTGCGCCTCGGCGTGCGGGCGGGATCCCGCCCGGGCGGACGGCGCTCGGGCCGAGCGTCCGCGGCCGCAGCGAGCGGAGGTCGCCGCCCAGGCCAAGGACGAGGGAGACCGCGCTCGGCGGGCCGCAAAGGAGAGCGCGATGGCGCCGTCCGTCGAGTCGCTCCTCGCGGCGCCGCCGGGGGTGCGCTGGGCGAGCCCGGGCGGCCTCCGGTGGCGCGTCGTCCTCGCCGCGCCGATCACCTCGATCCGGTGGTCCACCCTGGGGGGGCTCGTCGTCTCGACCGGGGACCAGATCCAGAACGTGACGAGCCGCGGCGTGGTCCGCTGGTCGCGCGTGGCGGGCGCGGGACACCGCCTCTATCGGATCGGCGGGCTGGAGGTGCTCTGGTCGCCGGCGTTCCGGAGGCTCGCGGCGCTCCGCCCGCAGGGCGGCGAGGGCTGGACGAGGGCGTGGAGCGCGGAGGTCGTCGGCGAGGAGCTGGGAGAGCCGCTGCTCGTGGACGCGGCGACCGTCGCCGCCGTCGGGGAGGACGGATCCGACAGGTGGCGCGTGGCGCTCGACGGCCTGCGGCGGTTGAGCGGCCCCTACCGCTGTGACGGGGGGATCCTGTTCGAGGGATCGCGCGGGCTGCAGGGCGTCGCCGTCGCGATCTCGGAGACCGGCGCGGTGCAGCGCGAGACGGCGCTCGAGCGCGGTGCGCGGGTCGTCGGCGCGTCGCGCGGCTGCGATCCGCTCGTATGGAACGGGGCCGAGATCGGGCTGCTCGACGCGCGCGGGCTCCACCGCTGGCGCCGCGAGTACGCCTCGGTTCCGGCCGTGGCGCGCGAAGGGGAGGGCTTCGTCTTCGCGGGCGGCGAGAAGGAGAGGCCCGTCCACGTGGAGTCGATCGCGGGCGACGGCCTCGTGATCTGGGCCGCGGATCTCCCGGTCACCGGGAGCTTCTCGCGGTTCGACGTCGTCGGAGGCGCGCTCGACGGGGCGCTCGTCGCCGGGTTGTGCCTCGATGTCGAGAGCGCGTGCGCGAGGCTCGATGGCGACCGCGGGCCGTACAACGCCATCGCACGGCTCGGCGAGGGCGGCCCGCTCGGCGTCCTGGAACGGCAGATCCAGGGGCACATCGGCATGGCGCGCCTCGAGCCCGCCGGCCTCGCGATCGCGAGCTCGTCCAGGGAGGACGCGACCGAGGTTTCGTTGCGCGATCGCAAAGGATCGATCCGCGCGGTCGTGACCCTCCCCGGGCGCCTGTCCGCCGGCCCGTTCGTCGGGCCGAGCGGCGAGGTGTACGCGGCGACGTGCGACGGCTGGAGCTGCCGGGCGCCGCACTCGCTCTTCGCGATCACCGGGCAGGAAAATCCATGAGCCGTTCGCCGCTGTTCGAACCCGCGCGCTTCGGTCCGCTCGAGGCGAGGAACAGGATCGCCATGCCGGCGCTCCACCTCGGCCGCGCACCGGGCGGGAGGCCGTCGCCCGAGCTGCTCGCGTTCTACGAAGAGCGGGCGCGGGGGGGCGTCGGGGTCATCACGGTCGGCCTGTGCGACACGGGCTACACGGGAGGCTCGTTCGAGCCGAGCCTGGCGAACGCGCTCTCTCTCGCAGACGACGGCTGCGTGGCGCCGATGGCGGAGCTCGCGGGCCGCATTAGGGAGCACGGCGCCCTCGCCGGCGTCCAGCTCTCGACGCTCGCGGGGTACAACGACCCCAAGTGGCGCCCCGCGCAGGAGGAGATCGGGGCGCTCGCCGCGAGCTTCGGCGCGGCAACAGCGCGCGCGGCCACCGCGGGCTTCGACTTCGTCGAGATCATGCTGAGCGGCGGGAGCGCGCTCAGCCACTTCGTGTCGAGGGCCCACAACGGCTCGGGCCTTCCCGGATACTCGGGGAGCCTCGAGAGCCGGCTCAGGCTCCCCCTCGAGGCGATCGCGGCCGCCCGCGAGGCGGCGGGCTCGCTCGTCGTCGCGGTCCGCATGCACTGCCACGAGCTCATCGAGGGCGGCTACGGCGCGGAGGAGGCGGCGCGGATCGCGGTCGCGCTCGAGGGCGCCGGCGTGCGGGCGATCGATATCACGGGCGGCGGGCACCGCTCCTCGATTCCACAGATCACGCACCAGGTGCCGCCCCTCGCCTTCGTCCCGTTCGCGCGACGCGTCGCGGGCGCGGTGAGCGCGACGACGCTGTACGGCGGGCAGATCCGCGTCCCCGCCGACGCCGAGCGGGCGCTCGCCGCGGTGGGCTGCGACTTCGTCAACCTCGGCCGCGCCTTGATCGCCGATCCGATGTGGCCCGCGAAGGCGATGGCCGGCGAGGCGGGCGGGATCGTCCACTGCATGACCTGCGGACGATGCTTCGATGAGGTCGTCTCGCGCCGCGCGGTGATCTGCTCGGCGAGCCCGGGGCTCGTCGAGGCAAGTGCGCCCCGTGCTTTGGCCCGTCCGCGGCGCGTGAAGGCGCTCGTGGTCGGATCCGGGCCGGCGGGGATGCGCGCGGCGCTCGAGCTGCGCGATCGCGGGCACGAGGTCGCCCTGTTCGAGCGCGGCGCGGAGCTCGGCGGGAGGTGGCGCGCCGCAGCGCGCGTGAACGGCGGCGACGATCTCTCTCGCGCCCTCGCTTCGTACGTCTCCCGGGTCCTGCGCTCGGGGATCGCCGTTGAGACCGGAGTCGAGGCGACGCCGGAGTCGGTCCGGGCGTTCGGCGCCGACGCCGTCGTGCTGGCCACCGGCGCCGTGCCGCGGACGCCGTTCGCCGCGCAGCGCGAGGAGGGCTCTTCGCTGCTCCTCGCGGAGGAGGCGATCGCGCGGCCCTCCGCCGTGGGCCGGCGGGTGGCGATCCTGGGCGCCGGGGGCGTCGGGCTCACGGTCGCGATCCACCTCGCGTCCGAGGGAGCCCCCGACGACAGGGCGCTCGGGTTCCTTGCCAAGCACGGCTGCCGCGCGTGGCTCGACGAGGCGCTCACCCGCCCTTCCGGGCGCGAGGTCACCCTGATCAAGCGGCGGGGATACGCAGGCAAGGGGCTCGGCCGCAGCGTGCGCTGGACGCTGATGCGCGAGGTCGAGGAGCTCGGCGTGAAGCTCTTCGACCGCGCCCAGGGGATCGCCCCGTCCGCGCGCGGCGTCGCCTTCACGGACGAGAGGACCGGCGAGGCTGTGAGCCTCGAGGTCGACACCGTGATCGTCGCGGCCGGCTACGAGCCGATCGCGGATCTGAAGGAGCGGTTCCAATCAGCGGCGCCCCAGGTGTTCGTCATCGGCGACGCCCGCGAGGTCGGCGGCATCGGCGCCGCGATCGCCGACGCGCACAGGGCGGTGGAAGAGCTGCCGAGTTGAAGGTCGTTCACGGTATCTGGGGCGACAAGGTGTTCGTCGACATGGCGCAGACGACGCCGGGCAAGGTGAACGCCATCTAAAAGTCCGACCTGCCGGGCGGCGCGAAGTGACGATTGACATCCCGCTTCCCGGAGGCTATCGTTGAAAACGACCAGTCGAAGACTGGTCCAAACGGAGGAGCTTCATGGAGACGATCGGCGCCTACGAAGCGAAGACGCACTTCGCGCAACTCTTAGAACGAGTAGCGCGGGGCGAGCGGATCACCATCCTCAGGCACGGAGTGCCCGTCGCCGTCCTCACGCCGCCGGGCGGCGGGGTCGACGAGGTCGACGAGGTGGTCGAAGAGATCCGCGTTTTCAGGCGCGGAAAGAAACTCGGCGCACCGGGGCTCAGGGCGCTCATCGAGCAGGGCCGGCGGTAGATGCGCGGCGGCTTCGTGGTCGACAACTCGGTCGTGATGTCCTGGTGCTTCGAGGACGAGGCGTCGCCCTACGCCGACTCGGCGCTCGACGCGTTGCGACGCGGTCGCGCGCTCGTGCCGGCGGTGTGGAGCTACGAGGCGGCGAACGTCCTGGCGACTGCGGTGAGGAGGAAGCGGCTCAAGCGGGAGGACGCCCGGCGCTTCGCCGCGGCGCTGCGGAGGCTCCCCATCGAGGTCGCGCCGGCGCCGGACAAAACGGCGGTCGCCGCGTTGCTCGACCTCGCCGACGAGACGGGACTGTCCGCCTACGACGCCGCCTACCTCGACCTCGCGCGTCGCGAGCATCTGCCGCTCGCAACGACCGATGCGGCGCTCCGCAAGGCTGCGGTCGCCGCCGGGGTCGACCTTCTCGCGCCCGTCGAGCCGTGACCGAACCGCCCGCCGATGTCCTGCGCTCGGCCGGCTAACGGTGGAAGCGCCGGATCGACACGTTCATCAGGAGCCCGACGCACAGCATGAACATCAGGACGGACGATCCGCCGTACGAGAAGAGCGGCAGCGTGACGCCGACCACCGGCAAGACGCCCATGACCATGCCGAGGTTGATGAGGACGTGCCAGAAGAAGATCGACCCCACGCCGATCGCGAGCACGGAGCCGAACCTGTCCCGCGACAGCGCCGCGATCCGGATGCACCACATCACGAGGAGGAAGTAGAGCGCCACGAGGAGGGTCGCGCCGAGGAAGCCGTGCTCCTCGGCGTAGACCGCGAACGGGAAGTCCGTGCGGCATTCCGGCAGGAAGTGGTGCGGGCCGGCGGTCCCCTGGAGGAACCCCTTGCCGCCGACCTCCCCGGAGCCGATCGCGATCATCGACTGGTTCGCGTGCCACCCCGCGCCCAGCTTGTCCGCCTCGGGGTTGATGAACGAGTTCCAGAACGAGATCACTCGCTCCTTCTGGTAGCCCTTGAGCAGGTAGTTCCACGCGAGGATGCACGCCGCCGGGGCGGAGAGGCCGAGCACGAGCGACGAGCGCCAGGTGAGCCGGGTGAGCATCATGATGCTGAAGAAGACGAGCAGGCACAGGAGCGCGGTGCCGAGATCCGGCTCCTTGAGGATGAGCGCCATCGGCAGCGCCGTCATCACCGCAGGCACGAGGAGATCCTGGATCTTGCGCCCCTCGGCGCGCGGGTCGTGGTGCAGGTACTTGGCGAGCCCGACGACGAGCAGCACCTTCATGAGCTCCGACGGCTGCAGGCGGAACTCGCCGAACGCGAACCAGCGCACGGAGTTGTTGACCTCCGTGCCGATGAAGAGGACGACGATCAGGGCCAGGATGCCTGCGCCGTAGAGGAAGTACGCGAACCGCTCGTAGTGCTTGTAGTCGAACACGGCGACGACGAACGCCCCGATCGCGCCGAAGACGAGCCAGTAGATCTGCGTGAGGTACAGTTCCGGGGAGCCGGACGCCTTCCCGGTGCTGAACAGGTTGACCACGCCGATGACGGAGATGACCACGACGAGGAAGAACAGGATCCAGTCGAACTCGTCCCTCAGCCGGTAGACAAGCACGCGGGGCATGGAGCGGATCAGTGTCGGTGCGCCGAGGCGGTGGTCTTCTCACCTTCTTCGGCGGGCACGGCGCGCTTGCGCTTGGCCTTGGGCCCGGTCGTGGCCTTCTCGGCGATGAGCGGCTCCTCGTGGCGCGGCGCGATCTCCTCGAAGTAGCGCTTCGCGATCTCGACCCCCACCGGGGCCGCGTGCTCGCCGCCGCCGCCGCCGTGCTCGACGAGCACGATGACGGCGATCTCCGGCGCGTCGGCCGGGGCGACGGCCGCGAACCAGGCGTGGTCCCGGTTGACGTAGTAGTAGTGCTCGAGGGTGTCGGTCTCCTTCCGGGCCCTCTTCGCGACCTGCGCCGTGCCGGTCTTGCCCGCGACGCGGATCGCCTCGCTGCGGGCGGCGTAGGCCGTGCCCTTCTCGTCGTTGACGACCCCCGCCAGCGCGTCCATGACGAGCTCGAGGTAGTGGGGCGAGACGGCGGTCCGGCGGCGGACCTCGGGGTGGAACTCCTTGACGACGTCCCCGTCGGGCGTCTCGATCCGGCGCACGATCTGCGGCTTGTACAGCGTGCCGCCGTTCGCGATCGCGGCGTACGCCGCGGCGACCTGCATGAGCGTGACCTTCACGTTGCCCTGGCCGATCGCGGCGTTCAGGGTGTGGCCGATGCGGAACTCGCCCGGGAACTTCTCGTCGTACCAGGAGCGCGTAGGGATGAGCCCGGGCGCCTCCCGGACGTAGCCGACCCCCGTCCGCTCGCCGAACCCGAACTCCTTGGCGAAGCGCGCGATGCGATCCATGCCGGTCATCTCGGCGACGTTGTAGAAGAAGACGTTGCACGACTGGACGATGGCGTCCCGCAGCGTGACGTCGCCGTGCGGGCGCGGGCAGCGGAAGGTCCGGCGGCCGAACTCGTGGAAGCCCGAGCAGTGGATGACGTCCTCGGGCGTGATGATGTCCTCCTCGAGCGCCGCCATCGCGGTGAACGGCTTGAACACCGATCCCGGGAAGTAGTTCTCGTACGCGACCTTGTCGATGCCCGGCTTGAACGGGTTCTCCTCGAACGCCCGCTGCTCCTCTCGGGAGAGGCCGTTGGTGATCTTGTTGGGATCCCGAGAAGGCTTGCTGACCGCGGCGAGGACGCGCCCGCTGTTGACGTCCATGACGACGACCGCTCCGGACGGGTTGCCGCCGAGGGACTGCTCGACGATCTTCTGCAGCGCCGCGTCGATGGTCAGCGTGAGGTCGTTGCCGGCCCGCGCCTCCTGCGTCTCGGACTCGGGCATGATCCCGGCCGACTCCTCGCGGCTCAAGGGCAGGCCGCGCGCGTCGACGACCCGCTTGCGCCACCCGCGCACGCCGCGGAGATCGCCCTCGAACATCTTCTCGACGCCCGTTCGGCCGATGCGATCTCCCGCCCGGTAGGCGTCCTCGACGTCGCTCTTCTTCTCGACGTCCTCGGCGCTCGCCTCGTTCATGTAGCCGATGAGGTGGCTCGCCATCGTCCCGTACGGATAGTTCCGGACCGGGATGTCGACGACCTCGACGCCCGGCAACTCGTCCCCGTGCGCCTTGATCGCCGCGAGCTGCTCGGCCGTGATGTGCTCGAGCAGCGTGACCTGCTGGAACCTGCGCAGATCCTTGGGATCCGCGAGCCGCTCGCTCACCCGCTGCCCCAGCGCCTCGGCCTCGCCCTCCTCGAGCCCGAGGAGCTGCACGAGCCGCGCGAACCCCTTGCCCATGTCGAAGTAGTGCGGCGTGGCGACGAGCGTGTGGGACGGCATGCTGGTCGCCACGAGGCGGCCCTTGTCGTCGAAGATCCGGCCGCGGACGGCGGGGATGGAGACGGTGCGCACCACGTTCGCGATGCTCTCGTCCCGGAGCTCGGGCCCGCGGACGATCTGGAGCTGCACGAGCCGGCCCACGAACACGAGGAACGTGAGCGCGACCACGACCCGCATCCACCGGTAGCGGCGCCGGAACTCCGAGAGCTCGCTGCGGGAAGAGACGAACATCAGACGCGAAAAGCCTTTCCCTCTGCCTTGCGCCTGGCGGTCACGCGTTCCAACCAAGCCATGACGCGAAAGACGAGCGGCGCGACGACGGCCGTCGCCGCGGCTCTGAAAAATACAATCTTCAAATGTGTAAGTAAACTACGAAAATCCTGGTCGAACAGCCCCCGCACGAGCACGACGAGGATCCCGGACACGGCCGCCCAGACCAGCGTGAGGACGATCTCGAAGATCCAGCCCTTCAGGAAGAGGTGGAGCGCCGCGATGCGCGAGAGCAGGAACACGGCGACCGTGGCGAAGGTGTAGAGGCCGAGCGGGCTCCCGGCGAACGTGTCCATCAGGTAGCCGATCACGAACGAGATGATCGCGCCGTAGCCGGCGTTGTAGCCGTGGAGGCCCATGTAGATGACGATGGCCAGCGCGGCGTTGGGGACGATCAGGTCGAAGGGGACGGCCGCCGCGAAGGTCGACTGCGCGACCAGGAGGAGGAACCCGAAGGCGATGATCGACGCCGCCTTCACCGCCGCTCGCCCTTGGCGCCGTCGCGCTTCGACGCGCCGCCTTTCGCGGCGGCGCTCTCCTCCTCGCCGGGGAGCGCGGTGATGACGAACACCTCGCTCAGCCTCGAGAAGTTCACCGCGGGCTCGACGGTCACCTTCTGGAACAGCCCGTAGTTTTCGCGCTGCACGGTCGCGATCCGCCCGACGAGGATGCCCTCGGGGAACTTCCCGCCGGCGCCGGAGGTGAACAGCTGATCGCCCTCCCGGACCTCGTCGGAGCGCAGCAGGTACTCGACCTCGCAGGTGTAGCGATCGAGCTCTCCGGTCCCGCGCAGGATGCCCTGCGCGCCGTTCCGCTGGACGACGACCGGCACGTAGCTCTTCCTGTCGACCGACAGCATGACGTCCGAGTAGGAGCCGACGAAGCGGTTGACCTGGCCGACGAGACCGTCGAACGTCACGACCGGCATGCCCTTCGCGACCTCGTCGTCGCCGACGTCGATCCGGATGCGGATGACGCGGAACTGCTCCGCGATGCCGCGCCCGACCACGCGCGCCGCGCGCAGGGAGCCGCCGAACGTCTCCTTGAAGGTCAGCATGCGCCGGAGGCGTCGCGCCTCCTGCTCGGTCTCGAAGTACATCCCGTTCTCCGCGCGCAGGCGCTGGTTCTCGAACTCGAGCCGCGCGTTCTCCTCCTGCAGATCGACGAGATAGACGTATTTCTCCCAGGTGCCGCCGATCGTCTCGATCACGGCCGTCGCCGCCCACTGCAGCGGCGTGGAGATCGTGACGACGACCCTGTCGAACGGCGTCATCTGGGCCGGATCCTTGAGGTTGGCCTTGAGGAAGAAGAACGGGATGACGAGCGCCGCGATGCTGATGAACACGTCCTTGTAGCGAGACAGGAAGGACATGGCGCTAGTTGGTCGTGATCTCGCGCAGCAGGTCCAGGTTGTCGAGCGCCTTGCCGGAGCCCAACACGACGGCGGACATGGGGTCGTCGCTGACGATCACCGGCAGCCCCGTCTCCTCGCGGAGGAGCACGTCGAGGTTCTTGAGCTGGGCGCCGCCGCCGGTCAGGACGATGCCCTTGTCGATGATGTCGGCCGAGAGCTCGGGGGGCGTGTGCTCGAGCGCGCCCATCACCGCCTGGACGATGGCGTTGATAGGCTCCGCGAGCGCGTCACGGACCTCGTCCGAGTTGATCTCCACCGTCCGCGGGACGCCGGCGACGAGATCGCGGCCCTTGACCTCGACGGTCTCGACCTCCTCCGAGGGGTACGCGTTGCCGATCTGGATCTTGATCTTCTCGGCGCTCTGCTCGCCGATCGCGAGGTTGTGCTTCCGCTTGAGGTACGCGATGATCGCCTCGTCCATCTTGTCGCCGGCGACGCGCACCGAGCGCGAGTAGACGATGCCGGCGAGCGAGATGACCGCGACCTCCGTCGTGCCGCCGCCGATGTCGACGACCATGCTCGCCGAGGGCTCGGTGACCGGGAGGCCGGCGCCGATCGCCGCCGCCATGGGCTCCTCGATCAGGAAGACCTCGCGCGCACCGGCGTTGAGGGCGGCCTCCTTCACCGCGCGGCGCTCGACCTGGGTGATGCCGAACGGCACGCAGATGATGATCCGCGGCTTCACGAGCGTCTTGCGGCGGTGCACCTTCTCGATGAAGTACTTGATCATCGCCTCGGTGACCTCGTAGTCCGCGATGACGCCGTCGCGCAGCGGCCGGACGGCCTCGATGTGGCCCGGCGTCCGGCCGAGCATCTCCTTGGCCTCGGTCCCGACGGCCAGGACGCGCTTGACGCCGCGTTGGTCCTTCTGAACGGCGACGACGGACGGTTCACAGCAGACGATGCCACGGCCCTTCTCGTAGATGAGGGTCGTCGCCGTACCCAGATCTATCGCCAGATCGTTCGAAAAAAGGCCGTAGAGCCAGTCAAATAGCATGTTTCACATCGTCTACTGCGGCTCGAGACGAGCGCGTCGCGGACCGCAGATGAAAACACACACTCCCGTCCGGGAGGGGATGGGGCTTCCAACCGCTTGATTTCTCAGGGATTTTCCCTCTTTTCAGGGACAACCCCATCCACGGTGTAACAGATATTCCCTTGTGTTTCAAGGGATTACCCTTGCGTTGCCGTTGAAACCGATTGCCTTTCATCTTGGACTCTGTAACATACGTCCCCGCTTCAGTCGGCGGGCACGCGCCCGACCGAGAAACGTACAGAACGCACAAAGGATTCCGGAGGACGGACGCATGCTCGAATTCTTCCGCAAGAACGTTGGCGGCTTCATGGGGTTTGTCATCGTCGGCGTGCTCGTGTTCGTGTTCGCCATGAGCTTCGGCACGCAGAGCGAAGGGTGGGGCAAGGGGCAGACGGCGTTCGTCGCGGCGTCGGTCGACGGCGACGACATCTCGGAGACCTCCTTCCGCATCATGCTCAACCTGTTCGGCGGCCGCGCCCTCGCCAGGGACAGCGCCGAGTACGCGAGCGTGCAGCGCGCGGTCATCGACGGGCTCGTCGAGCGGCAGCTCCTCCTCGGGCTGGCCGACGAGGTCGGCATCTCGGCCTCGGACTCGGAGGTCGAGGACCGCATCGTGAAGAACGAGTTCCTGGTGACGCAGTCGGTCGAGACGATCGTCGAGAAGGAGACCAACCCGTTCTTCGGCCCGAACCCGCAGCGCACGGCCAGGGCGCTCCTGAAGGACGGCTACGTCATGCCGGAGAAGTTCCTGACCAAGGACAAGACGTTCGACCTCGAAGGGTTCAAGAAGTTCGTCCAGTACCACCTGCAGGCGACCGAGGAGCTCTTCATCGAGGAGCAGCGCAAGGAGCTCACCGCGCAGCGCGTCCGCGAGGCGATCGTCGCGGGCGTGCGGGTCTCGGCGGAGGAGGTCCGGCGCGACTACGATCGCGAGAACGACACGGCGTCCATCTCGTACCTGCGGCTCTTCCCCTCCTACTTCGCGAACCAGCTGAGCCCGACGGCCGACGAGATCGCCGCCTACGCCGCGGCGAACGCGGACGCGGTGCGGCAGTACTACGACACCAACAAGTACAAATACACCAACCTCGAGAAGCAGGCGCGGGCGCGCCACATCCTCGTCCAGGTGCCCTCGGAGGCCACCGACGCGGACAGGGCCGCGAAGCGGCTGATCATCGACACCCTGCTCGCCCGCGCGAAGGCGGGGGAGGACTTCGCGGAGCTCGCGCGGCAGTACAGCGAGGATCCGGGGAGCGCGGCGAAGGGCGGCGACCTCGGCTACAACGCCCGCGGCCGCATGGTGCCGGAGTTCGACGCCGTCATGTTCGCGCTCGAGCCCGGGAAGGTGTCCGACGTCGTGCAGACGGAGTACGGCTTCCACGTGATCAGGCTCGAGGGCTTCCGCGAGGGCAACGTGCCGCTCGAGGGCGCGACGCCGGAGATCGCGGAGCAGCTGTACCGTGAGTCGGAGGGCAAGAAGCGCGCGCAGACCGCGGCGAACGAGTACCTCGCGCGGCTCAAGGCGGGCGAGCCGATCGAGAGCCTGATCCCGGCCGCGCCGGAGGGCGGCGAGCCCGGCGAGCTCGGCCTCAAGGTGCGCACGTCGCCGGAGCTCAAGCGCGGCGTCGCGAACGTGCCCGGCATCGGGAACGCGCCCGAGATCGTCGAGGCGGCCTTCCAGCTCAAGGCGGAGGCGCCGATCCCGGATCGCGTGTTCGAGCTGCGCGAGGACTACTTCGTCATCGCCCTCAAGGAGCGCAAGACCCCGAGCGACGCCGACTTCAAGCTCCAGGAGGACGAGATCGCGGAGCGGATCCTGGCGCTCAAGCAGGCGACCTGGCTCAGGGCCTTCGTGCGCGAGCTCAGGGAGAAGGCCGAGAAGGAAGGCCGCGTCGAGAGCGAGATGCTCGTGGCCGCGCCGGCGGGCGAGGGCGCGGCGGAGGATCTGGGCGTCGAGGAGAAGGGCGGGGACGGCGCCAAGGAGAAGGACGAGGCCCCCGCGCCCGCGGAGCGCGCCGGCGATCGGGCCGACGACGACGAGGGCACCAAGGACAACGACCCTCCGCGCGAGGAGGCCGAATAGCCTCTCCCCCCACGCTGATGGACTACGAGCTGGAACGCGGCACGACGGCCAACGGGCTGCGCGTGGTCGCGGTGCGCCAGCCGCACCTGCATCGGGGGACCATCTCCGCGTACGTGGGCGCGGGCTCGCGGTTCGAGACGGCCGAGGAGAACGGCCTGTCGCACTTCCTCGAGCACATGGTGTTCCGCGGCACGGAACGGTTTCCGACCGCGTTCGAGCTGAACGTCGCGGTCGAGCTCCTCGGCGGGACGCTGATCGCGTCGACCGCCCCCGACGCGACGGCGCTCTCCGTGTCGCTGCCGTGCGAGACGCTCCTTCGCGGCGTGGAGCTCGTCGCCGAGGTGCTCACGCGACCGGTGTTCGACGCCATCGACGTCGAGCGGAAGATCCTCGTCGAGGAGATCCGCGAGGACCTCGACGAGCACGGACGGAACGTCGACATCGACTTCCTCTCGCGCAGCCGCCTGTGGCCGGATCACCCGCTGGGGCGGTCGGTCACCGGTCCCATCGCGAATGTCCTGCGCTTCGGCCTCGGCGATCTGCGGCGGTGGCTCGGCGCGCGCTACTGCGCGCGGAACACGGTGCTGTGCGTGGCGGGGAGCTTCGACTCCGGCGCGATCACGGACGCGATCGCCCGGGCGTTCTCGCCGATGCGCGAGGGCGCGCCCGCTGCTTGCGAGGCGGCGCCGCGCGGGCCGACCGGGGCGTCTGCGCTCCACGTCGACAAGCCGGGCAGCCAGACCGCGCTGCGCGTCGCGTTCCGCGCGCCCGGGCTCGCAGATCCGGATCTCAGCGCCGCGGAGCTCCTCTTGCGGCTGCTCGACGACGGGATGTCGACGCCGCTCCATAGGCGCGTCTTCGAGGACCGAGGGCTCGCGTACAACATCGCCGCCGATCTCGAGACCTACGCGGACACCGGCGCGCTCAACGTCGACGCGGTCTGCTCCCACGAGAACGTCGTGCAGGTCGCCGAGGAGGTGCTCGCGATCCTGCGCGAGCTGCGCGACCTTCCCCTGGCCGACGCCGATCTCGAGAAGGCGAAGAGCCGCGCGGTCTGGAGCCTCGAACGGCACCTCGACGATCCCGAGGCGATGAGCGCGTGGTACGGCGAGCAGGAGCTCCTCTGCGGCGTCCGGCGGCTCGCCGAGGAGGCGCGCGCCATCCGGGAGCTCGGCGCCGACGACATCGCCCGCGCCGCGGCGCGGATCGTGTCCGGGTCGTCGCTGCACGTCACGACGGTCGGCGTGCTCGGGGAGAGGCAGCGGCAGGCCCTCGTGAAGCTCGCGGAGGGCGGGGCATGAGCGCAGGGAGCGGCGGCGCGGCGCCTCCCGATCCCCGAGCGCTCCTCAGGAAGCACGGGCTCGTCGCGAAGCGGGGCATGAGCCAGAACTTCCTCGTCAACCGCGGCGCCGTGGCGCGGATCGCCGAGCTCGCCGCCGAGCCCCCGGCGCGCCGCGTGATCGAGATCGGGCCGGGGCTCGGGACGCTGACCGCGGAGCTGCTCTCCCGGGGCGTCTCGGTGGTGGCCGTCGAGCGCGATCCGGAGATGTGCGCCGTGCTCGAGGCCGAGTTGGGCTCCCATCCCGCCTTCGAGCTCGTGCAGGCCGACGCCCTCGAGTTCGACTACGCCGAGCGCCTCCGGGCGGGGCCCGCGTCCATCTGCGGCAACCTGCCGTACTCGATCACCGGCGGCCTTCTGCGCCGGTTCTCGGAGCTCGAGGTCCCGGGGCTCCGCGTCGTCGTCATGCTCCAGCTCGAGGTCGCCCAGCGGATCGTGGCGACGCCGACCGACAGGCGGCGGGGCGCGCTCACGGTCCTGCTCGACGCCCGGTTCGAGACGAAGCTCGCGCTCCGGCTGTCGCCCGGGTCGTTCCACCCGAAGCCGAAGGTGGCCTCCGCGGTGGTCGTAATGACCCGGCGAAACGAGCCGCTGACGGCCGGGGTCGATCCGCGCGTGTTCGACACCGCGGTGAAGGCGGCGTTCAGCACCAGGCGGAAGACGATGCGGAACGCGCTCGCCGGCGGGCTCGGCGTCGGGACGGAGCGGGCGGAGGCGCTCTGCCGTTCGGCCGGGATCGACCCCGGAGAGCGGGCGGAGCGGCTCGACACCGCGGCGTTCGTCGCGCTGGCTGCGGCGCTTTAAACGAAGGTCGATGCCTGGCGGCCGCCGCCGGCCGCCGGCGTCGCCGACGGGCGTTCGAGTCGCCTGATCTCCAATAGCCGCGTCTTTCCTGGTTTTCCGCCATCGGCACGCAAAGTGGTTTCCACCGCCGCGTGCAGAGCGCCCGCCAACTCGAACCTTCCTGGTCGCTCGGGTCTTCGTTCGCCCCGGCGAGCGCCGGATACAGACCGCGTACGCCCGACGCGACGGTGCTGCACAAGGTCGTGCGGGAGAACCTCGAGGAGTTTCTCCGCCAGGCGCGCGGCGGGTCGGAAGACGGGGAGGGCGTCCCGGACTTCGTCGTGGACGAGTTGCGGAGGTTTCTCGCGTGCGGTTCGCTCTCGGGAGGTTTCGCCCGGCTAAAGTGCGAGACGTGCGGCAAGGAACGTCTCGTTCCCTTTTCGTGCAAGCGCCGTGCTGCGTGCCCGAGCTGCGCGGGCCGCCGCATGGCCGGTCTCGCCGCGCACCTCGTGGATTCCGTGTTTCCGCTCGTGCCCGTGCGGCAGTGGGTGCTCAGCGTGCCGTTCGCGCTGCGCTACAGGCTGGCGTGGGATCACGAGTTGAGCCTCAAGGTGCTTCGGATCTTCTGGCGTGCGCTCGACAGGTACCAGCGGAAGAGGGCTAAAGAGCGCGGCCTTGTGAACGCCCGGACCGGCGCCGTGACCGTGATCCAGCGGGCCGGGGGCGCGTTGAATCTCAACGTCCACTTCCACATGGCGGCGATCGACGGCGTGTTCGTCGAGGCCGGCGGGGAGCTCGTGTTCCACAGGTTGCCCGCACCGTCGACCGAGGACGTCGCTGCGATCGTGAAGTCGGTTCGAAAGGGCGTCCTCCGCCTACTCGGCCGATCACGCATTTCGAACGGTGACAGCGAAGACGACGGCTGGAAGGACCCGTTCGTTGAGGAGAGCCCGGCGCTCGCGGCGGCGAGCGGCGCCTCGGTGCAGGGGATCTCCGCGTTCGGTCCTCGAACGGGGCAGCGCGTGCGGCGGATCGGCGAGGAACCGGACGAGACCGGCAAGGCGCCGAAGCGCAAGAGACACGCACGGTATCAGGGTTTCGATCTGGATGCTGGCGAACCGGCCAAACCCGAGGAGCGCGATCGCGTCGAACGGATGCTCCGCTACTTGCTTCGCCCGCCGATCGCCGAGAGTCGGCTTCGCGAGCTGCCGGACGGCGACATCCTGCTGACGCAGAAGACGAAGTGGTCGGATGGCACGACCGCGCTCGTGTTCCACCCGCTCGAACTGCTCGAGCGACTCGCGGCGATCATCCCCCGGCCGCAGATCAACCTGCTCATCTACCACGGCGTCTTGGCGCCCAACTCGCATTGGCGGAAGCGCGTCGTTGCCTACGGACGCCAGGAGGCCGAAACCGAACTGGATTCGAAACCCGGCGATGCTGTCCATCCGCGTCCGGACGCGTCCGACCCGTCATACTTGTCCGATCCGTCGCCGTTCCGCCCTCGCAATTACACCTGGGCCGAGCTGATGCGCCGGACCTTCGGGTACGACGTCATGGCGTGTCTCGAGTGCGGCGGGCGGATGCGGCTGATCGCGATGATCGAGGAACCTGCCGTGATCGCGAAAATCCTCTCCCACCTCGGCCTTCCGACCGAACCGCCGGTCGCGAAGCCGGCGCGCGCTCCGCCGGAGCAGCTCGAGCTCCCGGAGCTTGCCGAGCCCGGCCTCGACGAACCGATCGACGAACCCGCCTTCGACTGCTGAACTCCGCGACGCAATTCGCGACGGGCGACGGAGACGTCTGTCTGGAGCATGTGAAACCTGCGCAGCGCGCAGCGCGAAGCAGGTTTGTGCGCGGGTTCTCCGAGCTGTGATATAGTCCCGGAGGGGTCGAACTTTGTCGCGGAAGATATCTTATGACAACTTGCTGGAACGAAAGTGCGTTTATCCGGACTATGCGCGCTGCACCCGAGGCTCACGGATCTCGTCGCGCTTGCGAGGCGCCCAGAGATCGGCCGCGTCACCGTGAACACCAACGGCCTGACCCTCGCCCGGGACGTGGATCTCGTGAAGCGGCTCGCGGATCTCGGCGCGTACGCCATCCTCTCTTACGACACGGTTCGCCCCGATGCGAGTGTGAGGATCCGAGGCCGTGACATCACCGCCGATAAGCGGCGTGCCCTCGAGAACCTGGCCCGGTTCGACGTGCAGACGACTCTCCTCATGGTGCTCGTCGGCGGCGTGAATGAGGATGACGTTGGACCGCTGCTCGATCTCACGCTCGAGATGCCCAACGTGCGCAGCCTCACCATTCAGAACATGACGTACACCGGTCAGCGCGGCGCCTCGTTCTTACCTCGGGAGCATACCCCGGTCGATAAGGTCGAGCGGCTCCTCGCCGAGGCGAGCAACGGTCGCCTCGCGCAGTCCGACTTCGCGCCCCTGCCGACCGCCCACCCGTTATGTTACGGCGTTGCCTACATCTTGATCGGGGACGAGGGCCGTGTCCGTTCCCTCTCTCGCGTTCTCGATCCGGAGACGCTCGCCCGACACCTCGCGGACGGTTACCTGCTCCACCCGACCGAGGCGCTCGAAACCGATCTCCTGCGCGCCATAGACCGGCTGTGGGCCGAGGGTGAAGATCCGGCTGCGCTACGAACTGCCCGCGACGTGATCGGTCGCATCTTCCCGCCGGGGCGGAGCCTCTCGATGTACGAGCGCCAGCGCCGGGGCGAGCAGGCCGTGAAGACCGTCTACGTCCACGCCCATATGGACGAGGACACCTGGGAGACGAGCCGGGCGATGCGCTGCCCGGACCACGTACCGGTGCACGCCGAGCGCCTCGTATGCGCCTGCAACTACAACCTGTTCTACCGCCAGGAAGATCCGCGGTTCTGGGGCAAGCCGTAATGCGCGCAGCACGCGGTGAGAAGGAGGCCTGCCTTCAGGCCACGAAGGCGTTGTGCAACGTCTGCGGCCGCTTGACCGGAGCCAAGATCGTTCTGCGCGATCGCAAGGTCTTCCTCGCCAAATGGTGCGTCGAACACGGGCGAACCGAAGCTCTCATCTCCTCGGATCAGGATTGGTACCTGCGGTCGCTCGCGTACGTGAAGCCGGGCACCGACCCGATGGGCCGTTCCGTGGCGGAGCACCGCGGTTGTCCGGACTCCTGCGGTCTGTGCCCTCGGCACGAGCAGCACACCTGTGTACCGATCTTCGAGATCACCGACCGATGTGACCTCGGCTGCCCGGTGTGCCTGGTCGAGGGTCGCACCGCGGGCGACGTGACGCTCGCACAGGCCCGGGAGATACTGGACGGTCTTGTGGCGCGCGAGGGCCGGATCAACATGCTGACCCTGAGCGGGGGAGAGCCCACGGCCCACCCGGAGTTCCTCGACATCGTGGATCTCGCGCTCCGGCCCGAGGTCGGGGTCGTGTCGGTGTCCACCAACGGCCTCGCACTCGCCAAGGACGACGACCTCATCAAGGCGCTGCGCGACCGCGGGGTCGTGATCTCGCTTCAGTTCGACGGCGTGAAGCCCGACACCTACGCCGTGCTGCGCGGCAGACCGGATCTCGCCGACCTCAAGACGAGGCTCGTGGAGCGTATCCTCTCTCTGGGCGGGCGACTGTCCCTGACCATGACCCTCGCCCGCGGCGTGAACGAGGATGAAGTCGGCAGCGTCCTGCGCCTGCTCCTCGAGAACGACGAGGTCGTAAGCGTCATGGTGCAGCCGCTGAGCCACGCGGGGCGAGCATCGAGTGGCATCCCTCACGACCCTCTCGACATCGTCACTGTGCCGGACGCGGTCCGCCTCCTCGCCGCGGCGTCGAGCGGGGTCATCGAGGAGAAGCACTTCTGCCCGTTGCCATGCTCCCATCCGACGTGCTTCGCCCTCACCTATCTGCTTCGGCTCGGCGACGGCCGGATGGTTCCGGTGCCTGCGCTCGTGGACGCCGAGACCTACCTCGACGTGATCAAGAATCAGGCGCTGGTCGGCACGGACCCGGACACCCTCCTGCGCATCCGCGACGGCCTCTACGCTCTGTGGACGTCGAGCGGCGTGATCCCGGAGCGCGAGGCTGTGCTCCAGGTGATTCGGCAGCTGCTCCTCGACGTCGACCGCGTGTCCCGCAAAGGCGGCCACCGCGAGTTGCTCGGAGTGGGCGCCGATCACGTCAAGTCGGTGTTCATCCACCACTTCATGGATCGCTACACCTTCGATCTTTCCCGCGCGGTGAAGTGCTGCAACCATTACCCGCAAGTCGATGGCCGCCTCGTGCCGGCCTGCGTGCGCAACAACGCCGTTGCCCGATCTCAGTGACCGGTCACGAGCGGGTAGAGCGACCGGGCGATTCCGATCGCATCGCCGAGTCCCGGGAAGCGCGTGGGCGACACATGCGCGATGAGAGAGGTGACGTGCAGGCGGTGTGGGCGTGGGTTCGACGCTGAACCGAGCTCGGCGCACAGGCGCTCGGAGTGGGAGACCGGGACCAAACGATCACCACGGTCGTGCACGAGATCAATGCGGCCCAGGATGCCGCCGAGTTTGCCGGCCGGTGAGATTGCCTCGAGCACCTCGCGATCCTTCTTCCGGTAGTCGGTTTCCTCGAGATCAAGGTCCGCGAGCCAACGATCATGGAAGGCCCGTTTCTCCTCGTCCGAAGCCTCGCCGCAGTAGCGCATCAGGATATCCTCAAGGGATCGACACAGTCCTTCGTCGAGGCCGAGGTGCTCCCGTTGGCGGTACGCCATGGCCATCCTGCGGTAGATGGCGTCGTCTGCCTGCGCGCCATTCGCAAGCGGTTCGTCTCGACGGGCGTAGTACTCGTCATACAGCTCCGGGAACGAGAACACCGGCCCCACTGCGAGGACGGAATGTACCTTCGTGGCAGTCTCGGAGCGGGCCGCAGCAACAAGGGAGTAGCTCCCGCCGTAGCTGAACGCGGCGATCCGGAGCGGGCCGAGCTCCGCGTGGATCTCATCAATGACGGACACGAGGACCTCGAGGTCGGCCGGATCGAAATCGAACCGCGCGAGCCCGGGGAGCGTTGGGACCGCGCAGACCATACCCGAGGCGGCCAGACAACGGGCCACACGTCCAAGTCGCGCATCCTTCCGACCACGCCATACGGCACCGTGCACGGCGATGACCGCCCCCGCCGCATCGAAGGTCGGCCCGTACAGGTCGTACACTGCGCCGCTCGGGGCGAGAAGATCCACGCGCTCCCGCACCCGCGCCGTCGGTACGTCCTTGGACGACGTGAGCTTGACGAGTAAGGAGGCCAGCCGGGATAAGTCCTTGGCACCCATGATGAACCAGTATCTTTGATGCGGGCGAGGAATCCAAGGTCATGCGCTCCTGAGGGACCCCAAATCCACTGTGCGCCAACGGCACACTGTGCCATCCTCGACTCGTGATGGATGAGCTCGAAAGCCTGCTCGGAATCCTGCGACGGCGCAGGAGCATCCGCCGCTTCACGCCGGAAAAGGTGGATGCGATCGTCCTCGACCGGATCCTTGAGGCCGTACGATGGGCGCCGAGCGCGGGTAACCGGCAGGCCTACCGCTTCATCGTAGTGACCTGTCCCGAAACGATCCGGGCCATGGCCGAAGCCGTGGGGCGGGAGAGCGTGCGCATCTCGGGAGAGGTGCGGGGCGATCTGGCTGAAGACATTGCCGCCTACATGGACAACTTCGTCCACTTCTCCCGCGCCCCGATCGTCGTCGTACCCATCTATCGAATGGGCGTCGATCTCCTCCAGGCCGCCACGGAAGGTGGGACCGTCGCTCGCTCCCAGGCTTCCGGCGATCTCGACGCCCTGTCGTCTATCTGCGCCGCAATCACGCATCTCCTCCTCTCGACGGACGCGGCGGGGCTCGGCGCGTGCTGGATGACCGGCCCGCTTATTGCTAAAAGTGCGTTGCGAGAGGCGGTGTCGGTCCCGAACGGCTGGGAGATCGCGGCGATCATCCCCATCGGTCACCCGGCCGAGATCCCGGAGGCGCCCCCGCGGCGCCCGCTGCGGCAACTGGTCCGTCGGATACCCTGATGTTGGGGTCGCGACGGGCAGATCGAGGGAGCACGCCATGAGGTATTTTTTCGTCGACCGCATCGAGGAGCTCAAGAAGGGTGAGTACGCCGTCGGGACGAAGTGCATCTCCCTCGGTGACGACTGCTTCGAGCACCACTACCCCACCCAGCCCGTGTACCCGGGCTCCCTCATCATCGAGGCGATGGCCCAGTTGGGCGGCGCCCTGATCGAGCTCACGCTCCGGGAGAAGACGGATCGCTGCCCGCGCTGCGTGATGAGCTCGGTCAAGGCGAAGTTCCGCAAGTTCGTACGGCCAGGGGATCGGCTCTCGATGCGGGCCGAGATCCGCTCCCTGCATGAAGACTCGGCACTCATCGCCGTAGCGGTCACGAGCGACGACGAGCGGATCTGCGAGGCCGAGTTTATTTACGTCCTGATAACGGTCGATGATCAAGCACTCGAGACCTCCATCCAACAGTACCTCGCGGTCCTCACCCAGGAAACGAGGATCGTGGAATGACCCCGGCGGGTCGTGAGCCGGTGCTCACCGGCATCGGCTTCTCCGAGCTGTGATATAGTCCCGGAGGGGTCGAACTTTGTCGCGGAAGATATCTTATGACAACTTGCTGGAACGAAAGTGCGTTTATCCGGACTATGCGCCGGGCGGACAATGGCTGTCGTATGGGGGCGGTAGGGTGGGGTGCGTGCCGTTAGCGATGCGCGGTTCGCTGGGATGGATGACTTCGGAGGGAGTTGCCTTTGATGCAAGAATCAGCAGTGCCGACAATCACATGCTTTTGGGGCAAGGCCGCCAAGAGCGAGGTCGTCCACCCGGTGGTCTGCCACATGCTCGACGTCGGTGCAGTGGTGAGGGCGTTCCTCGACACGTGCGCGCCGCAGAGCCTGCTCACGCTTCTCGCCGAGCCATTCGGCGGGCAGATCGAGGCCGCCAGGCAAGCGCTGCCGGTGCTCGCGGCGCTACACGACGTCGGGAAGATCTCGCCGGGCTTCCAGAGCAAGCGCCCGGACCTCGTGACACCGCTCGCCGCGTTCGGGCTGCCGTTCTCGGTGACGGATACTACCGACCACGGCGAGGTCGCCTTCGCCTTCTTGAAGAAAGTCGGGCTTGCTAGCGTGTGCTTGGACGCCCCCGGGGCCCGCTTCCGGATCGCCGCGACACTCGCGGCGCATCACGGTGCTTTCCCACGAAGTGTGGCCGTCGGCACGGGCGGCCCGGCGTGGGATTACTTCCGTCTGCTCGCTGTCGAGCAGATCACGCGGGCGATGGGAGCACCGATAGAGTTCGGCGAGAAGCTGGCCGCCGCGCCATCCAACGCCTGGTGCATGGCGTTCGCGGGCCTCGTAAGCGTCTGCGACTGGATCGGCTCGTCGGATGAGCACTTTCCGTACGCCGGTACGGAACCTGGCGACCTCGGCGAGTACGTGGACCGTGCGGTGTCGCGGGCACGGTCCGCTCTCGATCTGCTCGGGTGGACCGGGTGGAAGGCTGAGGGCGCCTCGCGGAGCTTCCCAGCGCTGTTCCCGGGGTTCGAGCCCAACGACGTGCAGAAGAAGACGCTCGACGGGGTCGCGCGGCTCTCGGGTCCCGGGATCGTCATCATCGAGGCCCCCATGGGCGTCGGCAAGACCGAGGCGGCGCTCGCCGCGGCGGAAGAGTTCATCCACCGGGATCGGCTCGGCGGCATGTACTACGCGCTTCCGACGATGGCGACGAGCAACCAGATGTTCGGGCGCGTGCGGCAGCATCTCGAACACCGGTACTCCGGGCTGACAGTCGACCTCCACCTGCTGCACGGGCTGTCGGATCTCAACCCCGAGTACCGGGAGCTGCGCGCCGCGGCGATCGACGGCGACGAGGAGGCGACCTTGCGCGCGTCCTCGTGGTTCACGTCCCGCAAGCGCGGGCTCCTCTCCCCGTTCTGCGTCGGCACCATTGACCAGTCGCTCCTTGCAGTGCTCAACGTCCGCCATGTTTTCGTCCGGCTGTTCGGACTGGGTCAGAAGGTGGTCGTGCTCGACGAGGTGCACGCCTACGACACGTACATGTCGACCCTCCTGGATCGGCTCGTCGAGTGGCTGTCCGCGCTCGGGGTCCCGGTCGTCGTCCTCTCGGCGACACTCCCCGACAAGCGGCGTTCAGAGCTGGTTTCCGCCTACTCCCGAAGGGCCGTCGATCGATCGACGTGCGCTTTCTACCCCCGCATCACCGCAGCTGCGCGGGACGGCGACTCGTTCGTCCTGCTGCCCGAGCCGGGAACGCCGAAGGAGCTGGCGCTCGTCGAGGTGGGTGCATCCGAAGCCGACGAGAAGCTCGCTTCGATACTGGGTGACGGAGGCTGTGCCGTGTGGATCTGCAACACGGTCGGGAGTGCGCAGGAGACATTCCGGAGGCTTGCCGCGCGGTTTGCGGGCACCGATACCGAGATCTTCCTGTTCCACGCTCGCTTCCCCACCGGCGAGCGGCAGCGAATCGAGGAGGCGGTGCTGAAGCGGTTCGGCAAGGGCACGGACGCCCGGCCGCAGCGCGCGGTGCTCGTCGCGACGCAGGTGGTGGAGCAGAGCCTGGACCTCGACTTCGACGTGATGGTCACGGAGCTGGCGCCGGTCGACCTCCTGCTCCAGCGCGCGGGTCGGCTGCACCGGCACGGTGGGCGAGTCCGCCCGCAGGCGGTAGCTGAACCGGAGCTTCTGTGGATCGCGCCGGATGACGATGGCGTCCCAACGTTCGGCAAGTCGGAATGGGTGTACGCGCGGTACGTCCTGCTCCGGTCATGGATCGCCCTTCGAGGTCGCCGAACCCTGTCGCTGCCGGGTGACCTGCCGAGACTCGTCGAGGCGGTCTACGGCGACGATCTCCCGGCCGTCGAGGAGCCGCTGTGCGCCGAGTTGTCGGAGTCGAGGGCTGCGCTGGAGGGGGAGATTGCTAACCAGCGACAGATCGCGATGAACGTCGATTTGCGCTCTCCGTTCCACGACGATGCGCCGTGGGAGAAGAGCCAGATGCTCCTGGAGGAGGACGCTCCGGAGCTGCACGCGCAGCTCCAGGCGCGGACGCGGCTGTCAGAGCCTTCAGTGACTATCGCCTGCGTCCTCCGGGACAGCCACGTACTGCGGACGCCGGCCGGCGCGCTCGTCGACCCGGACGTCGAACCGACCCTCGCCGAGGTCCGCAGTCTGCGGTTGACGGCGATAGCTCTCCAGAACCGCAAATGGGTGCGCCTGTTCCTGGGCGTCGACCCACCAGTGGCGTGGCGGCGGTCCCCCCACCTGCGGGACGTCCGCCTCGCGGTGTTCGACGGTGATCGCTTCTTCCGCGCCGAAGGCGTTCGCGGCGCGCTGGAGCTTTCGGACGAACTGGGCCTCGTCATCCACGGCGAAGACCCGGAACAAGGAGGTCCGTGATGGGGGTTTCCTTCAACCTCGTGTCCGAGCACTGGATCCCGTGCGTGCGCTCCGACGGCTCGTTCGTCGAGCTTGGCATCGAGGAGGTGCTCGGCCGGGCGGCGGAGATCGCCGAGATCCGCGACCAGTCACCGCTCGTCACTGCCGCGTTGCACCGGCTGCTGCTCGCGGTGCTGCACCGGGCGCAAGACGGGCCGCGAAGCCTCGCGGAATGGGAGAAGCTGTGGGCGCGCGGTTCCTGGAACATGGGCGTCGTGGGGAAGTACCTCGCGAAGTGGCGCGACCGCTTCGACCTGTTCGATGAGAAGCACCCCTTCTTCCAGATCGCGGGCTTCGCCATGGTCGGCAAAGGTGCAGACGACTCCAAATCATCGTTCGCGATTCGCATGTTCCAGGAGCTGGCAAACGGCAACAACGACACGCTGTTCGACCACACGGTCGAGGAGGTCGATCATCCGTTGCCACCGGCTGTCGCGGCGCGAGCACTGGTGGCGACCCAGGCGTTCGCTATCGGGGGTGGCGTCTGCGGGGTGAGCACGACCTTCGGCAAGCATCCGAACCTCACGCATGCGCCGCTCGTGGGAGGTGTCGTGTCGCTCCTGCGCGGAAAGAACCTGTGGGAGACGCTGGCGCTCAACTTGCTCGTCGTCGACGACGAGCGTCCGATCCCTGCAACCCGGGACGACGGTCCGTGTTGGGAAAGGGACCTCCCTGAGCCCCCCAGGGAGCGGCTCCCGCGCGGCTATCTCGACTACCTCACCTGGCAGTCGCGGGCAGCGCGCCTGGTGCCAGAGGCGGGTTCAACCGGGACGGTCGTGCGCGAGGTTCACTTTGCACAGGGCCAGGCGCTCCCCGGAGATCTGTTGCGCCCCGAGTTCTCGCACCACATGAACGAGAAGCGGGGCGTGATCCGGATCCGCCTGAGCGAGAACCGGGCCCTGTGGCGGGACAGCGCCGCGCTCTTTACAAGCCGCGCCGAGCCCGGGGGGCGGGATCTGCGCGCCGCAGCAGTCGCGCAAGCAGCCTCGCTGTACTCCAAGGACGTGCTGCCGCGAGACAGGGCGTTGTCCTCGACCGTGCTCGGGCTCGCCAACGACAAGGCGAAGGTTCTCTTGTGGCGAATGGAATCGATGCCGATCTCCGAGCGCCTGCTGAATGACGATTTGGTGGCGGCCTACCTGGTCACGGCGCTCGCCGACGCGCAGGAGGGGCACCTCGCGGTGTGGGCAGCGCTCAAGGGGCTCACCGGGTCGATGAAGGACGGGATGCAGGTGGTCCGAGAGATCGGCGAGCGCCGGTACTGGGCCGACCTGGAGCCGCGGTTCTGGGCGCTGCTGAACGACATCGGACATGGCGACGCACCGATGCTGCGCTGGCGGGAAAACGTGGTCCGCTGCGCGCGTCGGTCGTTCTCCGCCGCTGCCGAGAACTCCGCCGGGCGATCGGCGCGCGAGCTGGCCGGCCGCGTCGCCGCCGAAAAGACGCTGAACAAGAAGCTCCGAGGAGCGGGACTCCTCGAAACAAAGGAGGGAGATGCGAAATGAGCGAACGTGATCGCTTCATCGGCCACCTCGAAGCCCTCGCTAAACGCGAGGACCGGGGTGCGCTCGCCAACCTGCGGCGCGGGCTTGGCAAGCCGCCCGGTGCCTGCGCCGCCATGATGCCGCTAATTGTGCCGCACCTTCCCGAGGATCGGCGCGAGCACTTGGCGTACTTCCTGGTGGCGACGCTGTTCGCACTCCACCCGGAGAGCGCACGCACGGGAAACATGGGCACGACGTTCCGCCGGCTCGGCGACAACGAGAGCGCGGAGAAACGGTTCGTCGCCCTGCTCGACAGCCACGCCGACGAGCTGGGCGCGCGGCTGCGACACGCCGTCTCGCTCGCCCGATCCAAGGCGGAGCCGATCAACTACCGGCAGCTGCTCGATGACGTGCTCGGCTGGGACCACCCCGAGCGGGTCGTACAGCTCGCGTGGGCGAGGCAGTACTGGCGGCAGACCGAGGTGACCGAGGGACCGAACAACGACAACGCGTCGGCGCAAGGCGCCGCGTGATCGGAAGGAGAACCCCGATGTTCGTCGAGCTTCATATCATCCAGAACTTCGCGCCGTCCTGCCTGAACCGGGACGACACGAACTCGCCCAAGGACTGCGTGTTCGGCGGCTACCGCCGCGCCCGCGTCTCCAGCCAGTGCCTGAAGCGCGCCATGCGCATGCAGTTCAAGGAGGGGAACCTGATTCCCAAGGACCAGCTCGCAGTGCGCACGAAGCGCATCGTGGACGAGATCGGCGGGCGCCTGGCGGCCAGGGGGAAGGACCTGGAGGCCGCCAAGCAGGTCGTCACGGTCGCGCTCGCGGGCGCGGAGCTCAAGGTGGTCGAGGAGGGCAAGACCCAGTACCTCCTGTACGTGGGCGAGGACGAGCTGAAGAAGATCGCCGACGTGTGCGTCGCCCACTGGGACGAACTCCTCGCACTCACCGCGCCCAAGGCGGAGGTCGAGGGCAAGAAGAAGAAGGCCAAAGAGGAGAAGAGGGAGGCCAAGGAGAGCGTGCCCAAAGCGATCCGGGACGAGATGACCGGGATCCTCGGGTCGGGCAAGGCTGCAGACCTCGCGCTCTTTGGTCGGATGCTCGCCGACATGCCCGAGAAGAACATCGACGCTGCCTGCCAGGTCGCCCACGCTCTGAGCACGAACGAGGTGGCGATGGAGATGGACTTTTACACCGCGGTCGACGACCTCAAGCCGAACGACAACCAGGGCGCCGACATGATGGGCGTTGTGGAGTTCACCAGCGCCTGCTTCTACCGATATGCGGTAGTGAACGCAGACCTGCTCGCCGGGAACATGGGATCCGACAAGGCGGCGGCGAAGCGTGCGGTCGAGGCGTTCCTCAAGGCGGCGATCGCCGCGGTGCCGACCGGCAAGCAGAACTCTATGGCCGCGTTCAACCCGCCGCTCTACGTCATGGCGGTGGTGCGCAACGGCGGTGCCGCGTGGAACCTCGCCAACGCCTTCATGAAGCCGGTCCGCCCGCTCGACGCCGGGAAGGACATCGGCGAGCTGTCCGTGGAGCGGCTCGGCGCGCACCTCGCAAAGCTGGAGGCGATGTACGGAGCCGACTCGATCGCGTTGAAGATCGCCAGCAGCAGCTACGACGCCAAGCCCACGCCCGTCGCCGATCTCGTGAAGCAGGTGGTGGAGACGCTGCCATGATCAAGTGCACCTTGCTGCTGCGGTGCGCCGGCCCCATGCAGTCGTGGGGCTCGCGCAGCCGCTTCTCGGAGCGCGACACCGAGCGCGAGCCGACCAAGAGCGGAGTGATCGGTCTGATCTGCGCCGCGCTCGGGCGGCCGCGGGAGGCCGCGCTCGACAACCTCGCCTCCCTGCGCCTCGGCGTGCGGGCGGACCGCGAGGGGGTCGTGATGCGCGACTACCACACGGCCTTGGAGGTGCGGAAATCGGACCCCAAGGCGCCGGCCGGAACGGTGGTGTCGAACCGATACTACCTCGCCGACGCCGCGTTCCTCGTCGGCCTGGAGGGAGATGACGAGGCGCTTCTCCAGGAGATCCAGCGGGCGCTGGGAGACCCGCGGTGGCCGATCTTCCTCGGCCGTAAAGCGTTCGTGCCGGGCGAGCCGGTGCAGCTCACGGACGGGCTGCGCCGCGGGGTCGGCCTGGAAGAGGCGCTCCGCGGCTACCCCCGGATCGCCGCGCCGCAGCGCGACGCGAGGGACACGCCGATGCGCACCGTCATCGAGGTGCCGTTCGGCGAGGAGGGCGAGACGCGGCAGGACGTGCCGGTTTCGTTCGTGTCCGACGCGCGGCGGTTCGCCCTGCGCAAGGTCAGGATCGGCGCGCTGCCGGTCGGAGAGGACGGTGCGCCATGTACCTGAGCAAGCTCAAGGCGTCACCGATGTCCCTGGACGTGCAACGCGTGCTGGCGAATCCGTACCTGCTGCACCAGGGGCTGCTACAGGCATTCTCTCCGGAGATCCGCGGCGGCGGCGGGCGGGTCCTGTTCCGCGTCGAGCCGCAGGATCCAGGCGACGTGGTCGTCGTGCTCGTCCAGAGCGAGCCACGCCCCGACTGGAGCCGTGTGGCCTTCTGGGACCGCCTCGCCCTCCTCTCTTCGGAGTGCAAGGATTTCGAGCCGAAGCTCTCCGCCGGGCGACGGCTCCGCTTCCGCCTTCGGTTCAACCCGACCCTCCAGCGCGAGGGGAAACGCCTCCCGAAGCTCGGAGAGGAGGCGCAGCGCGCGTGGCTGGCACGAAAACTCGACGCCGCGGGCATGGAGCTGCTCGGCGCGGTGCTCGTCGACGAGGGGAAGGTCGCGGCCGTGAAGCGGGACGTCTCCAGCGAGCGGAAGATGACGTTCCTGTCGGTCCGGGCGGATGGAGCGCTCGCGGTGAAGGATGCCGTACGTGCGGTGGCGGCGATCCGCGCGGGCATCGGCCCGGCCAAGGGGCTGGGGTTCGGCCTCCTCAGCCTCGCGCGTGGCTAACAAGGCCATTCGTTCTTTGAAAACCGAATAACCGTACCGTTCGAATGCAACGCTTGGTTCGAATCGAAAGGTGAGATCCATGAAGAACTTAAAGGAACTTCCCAAATTGAGAGACAGCTTGTCGTTCGTCTACTTCGAGCACTCCAAGGTCGAACGCGCGGAAGGCGCCGTCGCCGTGTTCGACAAGGGAGGTGAAACCCACGTCCCTGCCGCCGCGCTCGGCGCGATCATGCTCGGCCCCGGGACGTCGATCACGCACGAGGCGATCAAGGTCCTAGCGGAAAGCGGGTGCTCGGTGCTCTGGGTCGGCGAGAACGGCGTGCGCCTGTACGCCCAGGGGCTCGGAGAAACGCGGAGCGCCGTGCGCCTTCTCCGCCAGGCCGCGCTCCACGCCGATCCCGCGGCGCGGCTCGCCGTGGTTTTCAAGATGTACGAGAAACGGTTCGCCGAGGAGTTGCCCGCGGGGATCACGCTGGCCCAGATCCGCGGCCGTGAGGGAGTGCGCGTTCGCACCGCCTACGCCCGCGCCGCCGCGGAGCACGGCGTCGTGTGGAAGGGCCGCGACTACTCCCGCGACGACTGGGGCAGAGCGGACCCGGTGAACCGCACGCTCTCGACCGCGGCGTCCTGCCTCTACGGGATCTGTCACTGCGCATGCGCCGCTGCGGGCTACTCGACGGCGCTGGGGTTCATCCACACGGGCAAGATGCTCTCCTTTGTCTACGACGTTGCCGACCTGTACCGCGTGGAGACTGTCGTCCCGGTCGCCTTCGAGATCGCCGGGCGCTGCGCCCGAGCCGGGCAGACGGGCGGCATGGAGCGCGAGGTGCGCCTCGCCTGCCGGGACGCCTTCTTCCGGCACAAGGTGCTGGAGCGCGTGGTCGCCGACATCGACGACCTGATGCGCGTCGAGCCGGCCGACGTCGAGCGAGCGCAAGGGTGTCTCGACGCGGCGGACGATCCGCCCGGCGCGCTCTGGGATCCGGAGACAGGGGAGGTGGTAGGAGGGACGAACTATGATCCTGATCTCGCTTGAGCGGACCCCCGCGTCCCTCCGCGGCGAGCTATCGCGCTGGCTGATGGAGATCCGGGCCGGCGTGTACATCGGCCATGTCTCCGCTGTCGTCCGCGAGGCGCTGTGGACGAAGTGTTGCGAGAAGATGGGCGACCGCGGCGGCGTCATCCTCGTGCACACCTGGCCCAACGAACAGGGGTTCCTGGTCAGGTACGCCGGGAAGCCGTCCAACGAAGTCATCGATGTTGAAGGGCTGTTCCTTGTTCGTCGACCTCATCGCGAAACCCGGGTCGGCACGAGTGGATCGCCTGAAGCAGCGAGCACAGAGGAGGAGGTGGAGACATAGGGGTAGTCGAACGAGAGAAATCCGAGTAGTTTCGAAGTCCGCTCCCCGCACACGCGGGGATGAACCGGTGGAGTGGGTGGACGAAAAGACGGAGCCGACCCGCTCCCCGCACACGCGGGGATGAACCGCAAAGTGAATTGATGTACCAAAACATTGTTCACCGCTCCCCGCACACGCGGGGATGAACCGATGACGACGATGACACGGAATGAGAACCTGTCCCGCTCCCCGCACACGCGGGGATGAACCGCTGGCGAGCCTAGGCGAAGAAAGCGCGATGATCCGCTCCCCGCACACGCGGGGATGAACCGTTGGTTATTCGCGACGAGAACACCTACCTGGACCGCTCCCCGCACACGCGGGGATGAACCGGATGCGGAGATAGCGCGGCTTCGCGCCGCGTCCCGCTCCCCGCACACGCGGGGATGAACCGCCCCTGTCTTCGCGGGGCCACACCATTAAATCCCGCTCCCCGCACACGCGGGGATGAACCGGTTGTGCCCGCGGCAACTTTTGAAAACGGGTTCCGCTCCCCGCACACGCGGGGATGAACCGATGCAGGTTCAGACACCGACACCGACACCGACCCGCTCCCCGCACACGCGGGGATGAACCGCAGTCAACGATGTGAGCGACGCGAGGGCGGCACCGCTCCCCGCACACGCGGGGATGAACCGCTCTTTACGCGCGATCGGAATCTCACGGACGCCCGCTCCCCGCACACGCGGGGATGAACCGGCGGGCGGTTCATTGGCAAGCCCGACGATCTTCCGCTCCCCGCACACGCGGGGATGAACCGATCACCGGCGTGTCATTCCGCTGTCGCGTCACCCGCTCCCCGCACACGCGGGGATGAACCGAACCCCCACGCGAGGAGGTCGTGGTTCGGGCCCCGCTCCCCGCACACGCGGGGATGAACCGAGTGATGCGCAGGCTAAAAAGAGGTGGTATAACCGCTCCCCGCACACGCGGGGATGAACCGTCCCTTGGATGTCCAACTCCATCTGCGGTGCGCCGCTCCCCGCACACGCGGGGATGAACCGTCGGCCTCGGTGTAGCCAAGCGGCGCGTACAGCCGCTCCCCGCACACGCGGGGATGAACCGTACAAGGAGACGCACCGCGAAGAGGAGCGGGACCGCTCCCCGCACACGCGGGGATGAACCGACGGTCCCGGCCGAGGTCGGGCAGTTCTACGCCCGCTCCCCGCACACGCGGGGATGAACCGTACGTTGAGCCAGTCGTTCGTCCAACCTGGGCCCGCTCCCCGCACACGCGGGGATGAACCGCGCGCGGTACGTATACCGACTGCGCACCCAGCCCGCTCCCCGCTCTCCGAGCTGTGATATAGTCCCGGAGGGGTCGAACTTTGTCGCGGAAGATATCTTATGACAACTTGCTGGAACGAAAGTGCGTTTATCCGGACTATGCGCCAGGTCCCATCCACATCCCCACTTTCTGATAGCATCATACGCCCCCCTCCTACCGCCCCCCGTTCCTCACGATCTGATCCAGCCTCCGCCCGTCGATGTCGGTTCTGACCTGGATCCAGATCGGAAAGTGGTCGGACAGCTGGAAGCTGAACCTGCGGGCGTCGTAGCCCTTGCCCGGGTACAGCTCCTTGATGTGCTCTTCATCTATATAGAAGTCCAACGCCCCGCCCAGCTCCGAGAACCGCTCCCGCATCGTCGGCAGGTGCAGGATCTGGTCGTAGCGCATGTCCTTGTTGAGGTTCGATCCGCCGATCGCCTTGTCGCCGACCTTCAGCTCGCGCAGCGCGGCCGGGATCATGAGGCCGCGGGAGGTGAGCGCGGTGAAGAGGTCGTCGCCGATCCTCGGCGTGTTGAAGTCGCCCATGACGATGAGGTCGTGGTCCTCGGCGTACCTGCCCGCGAACCGGTCGTCGATCCAGCCGGCCAGCATCGCCAGCTCGGCCTCGCGGCCGGCCGTGCCCTTGCCCCAGCGGGCGTGCGCGGCGATGGCGATGAAGTCGAAGTTGCCGGCGCGGAACGAGCACATGTACGGGGCGCGCCAGAACGACCGTTGCGCCAGGTACTCCTCGCCGCGTTTCGACCGCGGCGCGTCCACCTCGGCGGCGAGGCCGGTGAACGCCACGGCCCGGCGGTCGAACAGGAACGCGGTGCGCTCGCGGTTGCCGCCGGAGTCCGCCGTCCAGTCGGAGTAGACCAGATCCCAGCTCGGGCCGAGGATCGGCAGCACGCGGCTGATCTCCCCGAGATCGTCGCGCAGCTCGACGAGCGCGATCAGGTCGAACTGGCCGAGGATCTCGGCGATGTAGTGGATCGACGCCTGCTCGCGCCGCGTCTTGCCGAGCTCGCGGATGTTCCAGACCGCGACGTTGATGCTCTGGTCGAGCGCCGAGGGCGGGATCCGCGCGGCGTCGATCCGCCGGCGCAGGGCGAGCAGCCCTCTCGCGATCCTGGCGCTGACCTTTCCGTGGTGCATCTTCCTCTCCGTCCGCGTTCGCTCACGCGAGGGGGAAGAGCAAGAAGCGGGCCGACCCTGGCGAAGGATCGAAACCCATCCCCCGTCCCCTTCCCGGCGCGGGATCGAAACCCATCCCCCGTCCCCTTCCCGGCGCGGGAAGGGGAGCAGCCGAGCCCCGCCAGGGATCGCTTCGGGTCATTCGCCGAGGTGTTGCTTTTTTTCACACCACATAGTGTGAAATTTCGACACACCGAACCGCCGAACATGCCGGGTCGATCCGCCGAACGAGACGACGGTGACGATCATCCAGCGCGAAGCGCGGACATTCAGTCGCGTGGCAACGCGGAACAGCCACACCTGTGAAGCGGAACAGTCGCGTGGCATCGCGGAACAGCTACTACTGTGAAGCGGAACAGTCGCGTGGCATCGCGGAACAGTCACTACTGCAACGCGACACAGCCACTGCTGTAAAGCGGAAGAGTCGCGTGGCATCGCGGCACAGCCACTACTGCATCGCGGAACAGTCGCGTGGCAACGCGGAACAGCCACTACTGTAAAGAGGAACAGTCGCGTGGCAACGCTGCACAGCCACTGCTGCATCGCGACACAGCCACTACTGCAACGCGGAGCAGCCGGTGATGCAAATCCGATCAGCCGCGCTCATCGGGCGCACAGCGCATTGGCACCGCGATTGCAATAGGGCCTGAGCGACGGCCAAACGCGCGCGGCCGCAGAAAAACCCGACCGGAAGGTCGGAACAACCCCGCCTTTCGCAGGGGCGATTCTCGAATCGTTCGCTGCGGGCGGACAGAAGGAAGAAGGAGTCTGTGATGGTGAAAGTCAGGCGGACCTACTACCCCACGAAGGTGTTCGACGACATGCTGTTCGCCCTGGTGCAACTGCTCCTGGCCAAGGGCTGGAGCTTCCCGGGCGCGAGCACCGAGCAGCTCGCCGCGGACGCCGAGTCGCAGCGCGCCGAGCGCGCCGAGCACGACGTCCTGATGGGCCAGTTCCTCGCCCTGCACGAGACGTTCGGCCTCCGGCAGGAGGAGCGCTACGCGCGGTTCGTGGCGGTCCTCAGCGCGGCGCGCATGGCGTTCCGCAAGGACAAGGCGGTGCTGGCCGAGCTCGAGCGCTTCAAGCGTCCGAGCGGCCGGAACCGAAAGTCCAAGGAAGAGTCCGAGGCCGCGTGACGCCCCGTTCCACCCCGCATACCCACCCAGGCCCGCGGAGGAAGCTTCGCGGGCTTTTCCTTGTCCACGCAACCCGACGCCTGACCCGGCCGCGCCCTTCGACAGGCTCAGGAACGCTGCCTCCTATACCGGGTTGGCTATTCAGGAACGGACTTGCGGCCCGAGATACTAACCCTTCTTCCGGTACAGCCCCGCCTCGTTGATCCCCATCATCCCGGCGCGGTACGAGCGCTCGTCCATCGGGAGGAGCTCTCGCGCCGCCGCGTCGGAGAGGAGCGGCGTGTGGCGGGCCCGGTCGAGCGCGTCCGCGATCGCGTCCATCGCCGCGTCGTCGATCCGCCAGCCGGGGGGATCGAGGCGCGAGAGGTCGAGCGGGGCGGAGAAGCTCCGGAGCGTCCGCTCGCGGTCGACGTTGTAGAAGAGCTCGAAGTAGGAGAGGGCGAGCTCCCGCGGCGTCCTGTAGACCGGCTCGCGGTAGCGCAGCCCGACGAAGTTGGACTTCGCGACGGCGCCGAGGAGGCCGCGCCGCTCGAACACCGCGATGACGTGGTCGTCGTCGTTCACGGCCCGCAGATCCAGGAGCCGCGGCGGGAGGCCGAGCCGATCGAGGGCGCACGCCGCGAGGACGGCGCCGTCGAAGCAGTGCGCCTTGCGATCGCGCAGGACGGATCGCGGCGACCTGTAGAAGGGATCGGCGCTGTACTCGAGGCCGTCGAGGAACGCCTGGATCGCGCCCGGGCTCTCGAGCGCGCCGAGCGCCCGCCGCTCCGCGTCGGTCCAGCGCACGATCCGGCTCATCGCCGCTCCCTCTCGCGGCGCGCGCGCCAGAGATCGACCGCCGTGTCGATCGCGAGCCGCATCCCGGACGGATCGGCGCGGCCGGTCCTGGCGATGTCCCGCGCGACGCCGTGATCCGGGCTCGTCCGGACGAACGGCAACCCGGCCGTGACGTTCGCCGTCCTGCCGAAGCCCGCGAGCTTGAGCGGGATCATCGCCTGATCGTGGTAGGCGGCGATCACGCCGTCGTACGCCCCGGCGAACGCGTCCCGGAAGATAGCGTCGGCGGGGATCGGTCCGGAGATCTCCGCGATCGACGAGCCCCGCTGCGCCTCGCAGAACGGCGCGAGGATCTCGTTCTCCTCCGCGCCGAGCAGCCCGCCCTCGCCGGCGTGCGGGTTCAGCGCGGCTATGGCGATCCGCGGCCGCGGCCCCTTCCCGAGCGCCGAGAGCAGCTCCGCGAGGTGGCGCAGCGTGCGCTCGCAGCGGGCGGCGGTGAGCGCCTCGGGCACGAGCCGCAGGGGGACGTGCGTCGAGATCAAGCCGATCGCGACGGTCCGCGCGGCGAAGATCATCGTCACGTCGTCCGGGCCGAGGCCGCAGCGCGCCGCGAGGTACTCGGTGTGGCCCGTGAAGCCGGGGCGCACCTCGGCGATCGCCGCCTTGGAGACGGGCCCGGTGACCAGCGCGTCGCAGCGCCCCGCGAGGACGGCGTCCGCGGCGGCCGCGACCGCGCGGATCTGGGACTCGCCCCCGGCGGCGCACGGCGCGTCGAGCGGGAGGTCGCCTGTCCCGGTGTGGACCGCGATCCAGGCCCCGGGCGGCGGCGAGCCGGCGAGCGCGTCGACGACTTCGGAGGGGGGAGGCCCGCCGAACCGCGCGAGGGCGCGCGCGAGAGAGGGCCAGTGGCCGAACACCGCGACGTCGGCGAGCTCCCCCCCGCGCTCGAGGGTCGCGGCGACGATCTCGGGCCCTATCCCGCTCGGGTCGCCCAAGGATATGGCGAGTCTCGGCCGCATCGCCGAGCCTATATCCCGGCGGGAGGTCCCAGTCCATGGCAGGATCGGGAATCGGGCGGATTTTTCCGGCCCGTTTGCGCGCCCGAAGACACTACTATTGGTGTTCGTCCGACGCATCGGCGCCGCGGACGGCCGGAATGGACGCAGACCTTGACGCATCTCTCACCGTATTCTAGGTTTCAACCCGCCCGGGAACCGGCCGCGATGATGACGGCGACCGCTGCGGATGACGGAGGCACGACGCGGATGCTTTGGGAGGTGGTAGTTCCCGGCGACGGCGGTACACCGTCCAAGACCGTCACCGTCGAGGCGGAGAACTGGTTCTCGGCCCTCCGCTCGAGCTTGAACAAGCACGGTTCCGGCGGTCAGCTAATCTCCAATCTCACGTGCAACATCAAGCCGGACAGGAGCGTCCACGTCACGGACTTCGTGACGCGCAAGGTGTTCACGCTCAAGCCCTTGGACGGCGCGTCGGCCGAGGGGAGCTACGGAGCGAACGCTTTAGCCGCGGCCGCCCCTCCCGCGAAGAAGGAGCCCGTCGCGCCGGACGCCGCCGTCGAGGGGCTCCCGTCCGACCTTCCGCGATGCAAGGGCTTCTTCCGGCGTGACGAGGCCCCCGACGACGCGAGCGGCATCTTCTACCGGGAACGGATGATCGCGGTCGCGCCGGGAACCGACAAGGACTCCGCGGCGCGGCTCGCGCTGGCCGTGTTCGAGCGGCTGCAGGCGATGGGGACGACCGGCGACGCGAAGATGTTCGTCGCGGTGCAGATCTTCGACCACGAGTTCGAGGGCCGGTTCGAGCGCCCCGCGATCGCCGCCTTGGAGTGGAAGGAGTGGAGCCCGAAGAAGGCGAGGATCCAGTTCCCGCTCTCCGGATCGGAGGAGATCCGGTTCACGCGCGCCTCGGTCCCGCCTCCCGCCCCCGAGACGGCCGCAGCTCCGGCGGCGATCACCGAGCCCGCGCCGGCCGCCGCGCCGCCGCCCGCTCGCGAGCCCGACCCGATCCCCCTGGTCGCGGCCTTGAACCCCAGGGTCGCCGTCGTGAGGCCGTCCGTCGACGCCGTGGCCTCCGCCCCGCGCCCGGCACCGGCGCCGGTCGCCCCCGCGCCCGTCGTGGCCGAGACCCCTATCGATCTCCGCGCGAAGGAGCCCGTCAAGAAGCGCCAGACCGGCGAGGGGGTGGTGCTCGACGACGTGTTCTTCCACGTGTTCGAGCGCATGCACGAGATCTATTCCTTCCGCGATCACGACAAGGTCGCGGAGTTCGCCCTCAAGCTGGCCCAGGAGTTCATCAAGTGCGAGGCCGGGAGCACGATGCTGATCACGCCCGGCAAGTACGAACTGTACGTGGCCGCCGCCCAGGGCGCGGTGGCGCAGTCGCTGCAGGGCAAGCGCATGTCGCTCACCAAGGGGATCGTCGGCTTCGCGACGCGGGCCGGCGCCGTGGTCACGGTGTCGGATCCCGAGAACGATCCGCGGTTTCACGACGAGTTCGACAAGGCGACGAGCTTCAGGACGCGCAACGTCGTGTGCGCGCCTATCCAGTTCGAGGGCAAGACGATCGGCGCCATCGAGCTGCTGAACAGCCCGCGCGCGAGCGGGTTCCTCCAGAGCGAGGCGAACGTGCTCTCCTACATCGCCGGCGCGGTCGGCGAGTACGTCGACACGTCGCTCCCCTCCCGCGAGGCCGAGTTCAGCGACAAGGAGTTCGCCGAGTTCCTCCCGGCGAGGAGGGCCGCGGCGATGCAGCGGGGGGCGCCCGTGAAGCCCGCGAAGCCCGCGAACCCGCCGGCGCCGGCGCAGGCCACGCCCGCCGTGAAGCCCGTCGTCAAGACGACGATGGCCGAGACCCCGGCGGCCAAGAAGACCCAGCCCGCCCCGAAGCACAAGAAGAAGCGCAAGCGCTAGCGGATCAGAGCTCGTCCGCCCAGCCCGCCTCGTACTTGTTGCACGTGTCGTTCGCGAAGCGTTCGAGCGGACCGCTCGCGGCGCCGGCGCGCTTGGACATGCGGGAGAAGCGGCTCTCCTCGGTGATGAAGAAGTGCCGCTCGCCGCGGTGCTTGTCCACCCACGCCTCGAAGTTCTTGTTCTTCGTCGAGACGTGCACCACGACGCGGTTGCCCGTGTAGAAGTTCTCCCCCTTCCAGTTCATCTGGAAGGCGACGAGCCGCTCGGCCGCCGATCGCCGCTGCGCGTAGTACGTGTCGATGATGTGCTTCTGCGTCCAGTGCGGGGCGAGCGAGACCATGTGGTGCTGGGTCAGCCAGTGGCCGAAGGAGAGGGACGCGATCAGCGTCAGCGCGATCGCCGCGCGCCGCCACCGGGCGAGCAGCCAGAGGCCGATCGAGGCCGCGAAGATCGCGCCGAAGACGATGATCTCCTTCGAGATGTCGTACTCGACACCCGCCGGGTACGGACGCGAATACTTGTAGATGAAGAGCCCCACGAGCTGGGCGCACCCCGAGAGCACGCCGCTGCCCGCCGGCTGCGCGAGATCCCGGACGACGAGCGCGATCGACGCGACGGCGACGAGGGCGACGACCCCGACCGCGCGGACGCGCCCCTGCCAGAGGTCGTCGAGCTTGAGCGCGATCAGGATGGCTGCGGCGGGCAGGAGCGGGAGGATGTAGTGGTGGTACTTCGTGACCATCGCCGCGAACATGGCGAAGGAGAAGATGAACAGCGAGCTCGAGAAGAGCGCGATCGTCCTGCGCGGGCGGTCCGCGGCGTCCTCCGACCGGAGCCGCGCCCACGCGAAGAGGGCGAACGGCAGGAGCCCGATCCACGGGAACGCCGCGTAGCCGAGCTGCTTCGCGTAGTACAGGAACGTCCCGACGTCGCCGTGCACGCCCGAGGACAGCCGCTTCAGGTGATCGTGGATGAAGAACCGGTTGATGAACGCCATCCCGTGGCGGAGGAGCATCGCCACGTACCACGGCGTCGCCACGAGGAGGAACAGCGGGATGCCGCGCCCGAGATCGAGGCGCCGCGGCAGGCCGAGGTGCCACCGCACGAACGACGGCCCGCCCTCCGCCTTCGCGCGCCCCGGCCACGGCACGCGGTCGATCCAGAGGCCGATCAGCCCGAGGATCGGCACCACGAGGCCGGGCAGCCCCTTCGCCATGAACGACAGGGCGAGGGCGAGGTAGGTCGCGTGAAAGCAGAGCCTCGAGACGCGCCGCTCGCGGCGCATCGTGTAGAGGATGAGGACGAACGGCAGCGCGTAGGCGATCCCGACGACGAGCCAGGTGAGCGAGATGTCGACCGCGCCGCCCACGGGGAAGCCGAGGACCGACGAGACGAAGTCGGACAGCTTGCCGTCGAGGAAGGTGAGCTGCGAGGTGACGTTGCGGAGGTTGCCGCGGCCGAGCGAGCCCGAACGGAACACCGCGCTGCGCGTCGCGAGGTAGACGAACTGCGGCACGGAGGCGGCGACGAGGCCGGCGACGAGCGCGTGGAAGCCGGAGAGCGAAATCCCGCGCCCGCGCGGGAGCGGCACGCGGACGGGGCGCACCTCGGCCGCGGGATCGGCCGTGATCCCGAGGAGGAAGAAGACGAACGCGAGCGTCATGAGCCCGACGAACGGGAGATCCGTGATCGCCTGGCGCGCCATGAACCCGAAGAGCGGCATCGTGCCGAGGATCGCCGCGGCGAACAGGCCGGCCCGGCGCGACACGCGGCGCGCGAGCAGCTGGTAGACGCCGTACAGCACGGCGATCGCGAGGGCGCCGACGAGGAAGCGGACGCCCCACTCGGCGTGTGACGAGATCTGATCCGGCGTGACGCGGACGCCGAACAGCGCCATGCCGAGGTTCATCATCCAGAAGATGAGGATCGGCTTGGAGTAGAACCACTCGTTCTCCCACCACAGGCTGATCCAGTCGTCCTGCTCGAGCTGCCGCCGCGCCACCTCGCCGTAGTGCGTCTCCCAGCAGTCCCACAGCCCCTGGCTGCCGAGCGTCGCCATGACCGTCGCGGTCGCGAGCGAGAGCACGAGGAGCCCCTCGTGGAGATCCCCGTCGAAGGGCCTCTTCCGGCCGCGCGCGTAGCCGACGAGCAGGACGGCGGCGCCCGCGATCGCGAGGACCGGGCCGGACCACGGCGCCGCGGCGCCCATCGTCCCCGCCACGGAGAACCTGCACGCCGCGGCCGCGAGAAGACCGAGCCCGACCCACAGGAACCGGACGTCGAACCTCGCCGCGATCCGGACCGGGAGCGAGGCGCCCGCGAGGTCGAACGCCGGCGGCGCCGCTTCGCGGAGCTGCTTGGCGGGCTTCGCGGCCTTGGCGCCCTTGGCGCCCTTGGTCGACCTGGCCGCCTTCTCCGGCTTCTCGGGGCGCTCCATCGAAAGCGCGCCGAACAGGTCGAGGAGACCGACGATGATGACGACGGTCAGGGCGATCCCGAGGCCGACGCCGATGCTCAGCGTCCGCGGCAGGAACATGAGCAGGCCGAGCGCGAGCGTGCCCGCGCCCGCGATGATGGCCCCTCGAGTTCGATGCGACATCCGTTCCCGCTCCTCGACGTTTCGGGCGGGGAGCCTACCGGCCCGCTCGGGCAGTGTCAACGCGGCGCGAGCTGTCCCTCGTACCGGTACCCGACTCCGTGCACGGTGCGGATGATCTCGGGGTGCTTGGGGTCGCGCTCGATTCACTTCCCAATGGGCAGGGTGCGAACCCTCGCGTGTTCTCGTGTCGCAGAAACGAAGGCGCCTTTGGCGAGATCGTCGCCGCACGATTGGATCACTTTCAACAGCAGCTGCACGAGCGCTTCCGCGCGCAATCCCTCTTCCCGGATCCTGATCACGGACGGCGAGGCGACGTCCTCGAGCGCGATTTGCGCGTGGAAGTCAGCGTCGAGCGTGACGATGACCCAGCCGTCGCGTCGGGCATGCTCGATGATTTCGGAATCGCTCGCGCTCGCGAGCCCGACCTCCCCGGTGTGCATGGTGTCGTGTCCGGCCCGGCGTAAACCGTCCACGGCAGATCGCGGCAGACCTTGATCGAGGAGGAGCTTCATGCCTCACGCGGAAAGGGGGAGGAGCTTGTCGTCGAGCATCGCGGCCGCGTAGGCCAGCGCCTGACGGACATCCTCGTCCTCGAGATCCGGATACTCGCGGCGCAGTTGCTCGCGGTCCGGATAGAGCGCCACAGCCTCCACGACCCGGCGAACCGTCAGTCTCGTTCCGCGGATGCAGGGCTGCCCGTTCGCCTGTGCGGGATCCCGGGTGATGCGATCGTGCCTCATGGAAAAACCTCCTGACCCGGAAACTCTACCACAAGTCGGCGCGCAGGGTGACAGCGAGCCGCCGCACCTCGGTCCAACTTCCGTGCGGTCACCCGTCGTACCGGTACCCGACTCCGTGCACGGTGCGGATGATTTCGGGGTGCTTGGGATCGGGCTCGATCTTCTTGCGCAGCTTCGCGACGTGCTGGTCCAGCGTGCGGCTCAGGGGGAAGTACTTCTCGCCCCAGCACGCGTCGAAGATCGCGTCCCGCTCGAGCACCACGCCGACGTTGCGGGAGAACAGCTCGAGGATCTTCACCTCGCGCAGCGACAGCTCGATCGTCTCGTCGCCGCGGCGCGCGCGCAGCTCGTCCGGCGAGACCTCGAGATCGCCTATCGCGAATCTCGCGGGGAGCTCTGGCGGCCGACGCGCGGCGAGGCAGCGGCGGGTCACGGCCCGGATGCGCGCCACGACCTCCTTCACGCCGAACGGCTTGACGATGAAGTCGTCGGCCCCGAGCTCGAGCCCTACCACCTTGTCGATCTCCTCCGACTTCGCGCTGATGAACACGATGGGCACGGTGGAGCCCCCGGCGCGGATCTCGCGGCACACGTCGTAGCCGCTCTTCCCGGGCATCATGATGTCGAGGCACACGAAGTCCGGCGCGGTCGTTGCGAGCTGCTCGAGCGCGCTCACCCCGTCGGCGGCCTCGATCGCGGTGTACCCCTCGTTGCGCAGGATCTCCGCGAGCCCCTTGCGGATGTGGTCGTCGTCCTCGGCGATGAGCACGGTCATCATGGTCCTTCTCCCGTGGTGAGGGGTGCGTACAGCGTCAGGATGAACGCGGCCCCGGTTTCGCGCGGCTCGAGCTCGAGGTCGCCGCCGTGGAGGCGGGCGAGCTCCCGAGCGATGGCGAGCCCGATGCCCGTGCCGCTCGCGCCCTCGGAGATGTCGTCCGAAAGGCGGACGAACGGCGCGAAGATCCGCTCCCGCTGGCTCCGCGGGATCCCCGGGCCGCGATCCGCGACCTCGACGACGACCTTGTCCCCGTCGCGGCGGCTGCGCACGGAGAGCCGCTTGCCGGCGGCCGCGTACTTCTCCACGTTGCTCACCAGGTTGCCGACGATCTGGCCGAGGGCGTCCTCGTCGACGAGGGACTTCGCGTCGGGCGCGATCTCCCGCACGACCTCGAAGCCGGCGCCCTCGAGGCTCGGGGCGAACTGATCGAGCACCGCCGCGATCGCCAGATCCGCGCGGCCCTCGGCGGGGCGGACGCCGAGCTTGTTCCGCTGCTTGCGGGCCAGGCTGAGCACGTTCCCTATCAGCCTGCTCAGGCGCTGGCTCTCGGAGACGATGACGCCGAGGTAGCGCCGCGGCTCGGCGTCGTCCTCGTCGACGGCCTCCTCGAGCAGCTCGGCGTACATCCGGATGTTGGTGAGCGGGGTCTTGAGCTCGTGCGAGACCTGGTTGACGAAGGTCACCCGCCGCCGGGCCTCGCGCGCGTCGGCGCCGGCCGCGCGGAAGACATAGATCGCGAGGGCGACGACCACGAGCGCGAGGACGAACGCCGCCGCGAACGCGCCGAGCTTCGCGCCGCGCCCGAGCTCCTTTCCCTCGAGGCCGGGGCTCGGGTAGTGGCGCAGGCGCCAGGAGGCGAGCGGCGCGTCCAGCTCCTTCGAGACGCGCGGGGCGGCCCCCGCGAGGGGCGTGTGGCCGCCGAACGCGTAGATCACGGACCCGTCCGTGCCGACGAGCTCGATACGGCTCGATCGATCGCCGGCGGCCTCGGCGTGCGTGGAGGGAAGCTCTCCGACCAGGCCGGCGAGCAGCGCCATCCGATCGAGCTCCGCGCCGCGGATCCGCCCCTCGTCGTCGAGCCGCCAGTAGATGAAGTTGACGTCGCGTCCCCAGTACCACGTGTACCAGCCGCCTCGGTTCCCCGGCGCGCGCGCCGTCGTCCCCTTCGGGTCGGGCTGGTCGACCGGCCTGAAGAACGACTCTTCCGCCGTCCAGATGTGCTCGGTGCGCCGAAGGAACGCCTCCTCGCCGTCGTTGCGCGGCGCGTCGAGCGGCGGATGCGCGAGCCGCCCGTCCGCGCCGACCACGAAGATCTGCCGGATCGACGGCTCCTTGCGCACGGCCTCGCGGATCGCGGCCGCGTCCACGTCGAGCCCGTCGAGCACCCGCAACATGGCCTGGGCGCGGGCTTCCATCGACGCGGAGAGCTGCCGCGCGATCGCCTCGAGCTCCGCGAGCAGCAGCGCGTCGACGTTCTTCGCGAGCGCCCTCTTCTCGTGCTCGGCGTTCCTGATCGTGAGCCAGACGACGGCCGCGAGCGGGACGAGGACGAGGGCGATGAAGGCGACGGCGAGCCGGGGTTTCAAGGGGCGCGCCTCCTCAGCGCAGGCGTCCTCGCGGCGCCGTTACCATGCCTGCTGGTTCTCGAGCTGGAACGCGTCGTCGGCCATCGCCTTGCGCTGCTTGTTCCACTCGCTCGGCGCGAGCTTCATCTTCGCCTTGCGGTTCGACGCCGCCCGGCCCCGCAGCTGCTCGGACTTGTAGCGCGCGGCCTCCTTGTCGAGGAACGCGGCGTTGGCCTCGAGCGCCGCCTCCGCTTCCTCTATCCGGCCCTGATCCCGCAGCGCGACGGCGTTCTTGTTCGCCTCGTTCGCGAGCAGCTCCACGCTCGCCACGAGCACGCCCTTGTTCTGCCCGGACTCGACCGTGGCCCACGAGCTCGAGAAGGAGACCACGGCGCGGCTGCCGAGCACGTCGGTCGTCCGCGAGACCGTGTTCGCGTAACGGACGTCGACGGTCGCGATCTCGAGCTCGGAGCCGGCCGAGCGCCCCGGGACCTCGACCTCGAAGAGCACGAACTTCTCCTGATCCGCGTACAGCTGGTTCAGGGTCGTGACGATCTGGCGGCCGTTGATCTCGGCCCGCCGGCCGAGGACGCGGATCGGGCGGACGCCGGGCGCGCAGTCGATCCGCACGGTCAGCTCCCGCGCGATGACGGACAGGACGTCCCCGAGCTCGTGCCCGAAGATCCGCGCCAGATCCGTGGCGTTCTCCGCGAAGGCGTGGTTGCCGTCGCTCTGGCCGGCGAGCGCGACCATGAGATCCTCGTTGTACCCCTCGCCGAGGCCGATCGTCGTGACGGAGATCCCCTGCTTCGCGAGCGACCAGCCGAGGTCGCCGAGATCGCCCGGGCTGCTCGGGCCGACGTTCGCGAGGCCGTCCGAGACGAGCACGATACGGTTCACGCGGTGGCGTTCCGCGAACTTGAGCACCTCCCGCGCGCCCTTGCTGACCCCCGCGAAGAGGGCCGTGTCACCGGCCGCGTGGAGGCTCTGGATCTTTCGGTAGATCTCCTCCCTGTCGCGCACCTTGGTCGCCGGGACGAGCACGTCGACGGTGTGGTTGTACGCGACCACCGATACGATGTCGTCCGGGCCGAGCCGGTCGATCGCCAGCAGCGCGGCCTCCTTGGCCTTGCGGAGCTTCTCGCCCGACATCGAGCCCGAGCGATCGAGCACGATGGACACGTTCGTCGGCGTCCGGCGGCCTGTCCCGATGAGCGGGAACCCGGTGAGCCCCACCTTGACGTACGCCCGCTGTGCCGAGCCGGCGAGCATCACCGGGCTGCTCACGGCGACGTCGAGGCGGATCTGTTCCGCCGTGGCGATCTCCGCCGCGAGGACCGCGGCCGCGGCGAGCGCGAGCGGCGCGAAGTGGCTTCTTGCGTTGAACATAGGCCCCTCCCTTTCTGTTTACCGCCTTTGCGGACGGCCTTGCTACCAGCAATTGAGATACGGTTCTCGGGGACGATGTTGGTCGCGCGCCGGTAAAAGCTTTGTAAAGGATTTGAAAAAACGCGCCCGGGCGGCCGCCGACCCTTGACGGCGCCGGGTCGGCTTGATAATAACCTAGCGAATTTTCTTGGCCTTTTCGAAGAGCTAGTGCTGGTCTGCCCGTTCTGCGTTCGGTCCTGGAGGCGACAAGGAAATGGTACCTCACTTTCTATCCATCGCTGCGGCAGGCTCCATCGTCGACATCGACGGGACGTTCTTCATCCAGCTCGGGATCTTCACGTTCGCCAGCGTCGTCCTGTACGCCATCCTCGTGCGGCCCGTGGTCCGGCTGATCGAGGCGCGGCGGGAGGCGACCGAGGGCACGGCGGAGCGCGCCGTACGCATGAACGAAGAGGCGGCGACGCTCTCGCGCGACGTCGACCGTCAGATCATGGACATCCGCTCGGCCGCGAACGCGGAGCGCCTGAGGACCGTCGAGGAGGCGCGCCGACAGGAGCGCGAGGTGCTCGATCGGGCGCGCGCCGAGTCGCGGCGGGCGATCGCGGAGGCCCGCGAGCGCATGGAGAAGAGCGCGGTCGAGGTGCGGGCCGGGTTGCGGCGCGAGGTCGACGCCCACGCGTCGATCGTCGCCGCCAGGGTGCTGGGCCGGTCCTTGTGAGCCGCGCCGATGGGTCGGGAGGAGCGATGCTGCTCAGATTGACGTTCGGACTCGTTCTCGCTTGCGCCCTGTGCGCCGCCGGCCCCGCGTTGGCGACGCAGCCGGCTGAGGCCGAAGCGGCAGGGGAGGGCGCGGCGGCCGACCACGGCGGCGAGCACGAGGGCATCAACTGGTTCGGCTGGACGGGCTTCGGCGACGCGGGCGAGACGCGCGCCGCGCTCGGCTTCATGTTCGTCAACTTCGCCGTGGTCGGCATCCTCGTGTTCATCATCCTGCGCGGACCCCTCACCCGCCGGGTCACGACGCGCCGCGAGGCGCTCGTCAGGGCGCTCGACGAGGCGAACGCCATGAAGGCCGCGGCCGAGAAGGCGCTCGCCGAGGCCCGCGCCAAGATGGAGATGCTCGAGGTCGAGATGGCGCGGATCCGCGAGGATCTCCTGTCGGGCGGGAGGGCCGATGCGGCCAGGATCGGCGCCGAGGCGGACAAGCGGGCGGCGCGCATGCACGAGGACGCGGCCGTCGCGGTGCAGCAGGAGATCGCGCGGATGTCGCAGGAGATCCGCGAGGAGATGGTCCACGCCGTGATCGCGGCCGCCGAGAAGGCGGTCACCGAGAAGATCACCGCGGGCGATCACGCGCGTCTGGCGACCGAGTACGTGGACTCCATCCGCGGGCTGCAGGCCCGCGCGCCCGGACGATGACGAGGGAGTGGAGATGGTGACCGGAAGTTTGGCACGGCGCTGGGCCAAGGCGCTCTTCGCGATCGGGGAGGAGCAGGGCAACCTGCTCGGCCTGACGCGGGAGGTGCAGCGGGTCGCCGAGACCTGGGCCGAGAGCGAGGAGCTCAGGGACTCCATGTCGAACCCGGCGCTCGGCCGCGAGGCCCGCACGCAGGTCTGGGAGTCGGTGCAGCGGCGGCTCGGGGCGACGCGCGTCGGGCGCAACTTCTTCATGCTGCTGCTCGCCAAGGGACGGCTCGAGGAGCTCCCGGCGATCGCGCGCGAGCTGCAGGTGCTCGGGGACAGGAAGGACAACCGCCTGCGCGCCGAGGTCGCGAGCGCCTCGCCGATCGGCGAGGACGTCGTCACGCGGCTCAGGATGGCGCTCCAGCAGGCGACCGGGAGCTCGGTGGTCGTCAACACGCGCGTCGAGCCCGAGCTCATCGGGGGCCTGGTCACGCGCCTCGGCGACATGATGTACGACGGTTCGGTGAGGACGCAGCTCGCGAGGGCGAAAGAGCAGATGCTGGGCCACGGCCGGTAGATCCGGCGCGTCGGCCGTCACCGGCGCGCCCCGCGAGGGGCGTGCCAACGGATGAGCGGAAGATGCAACTTCGAGCGGAAGAGATCAGCAACATCATCAAAGAGCAGATCGAGAAGTTCGATCGGCACGTCGAGGTGATGGAGACCGGCACCATCCTCACGGTCGGCGACGGCATCGCCCGCGTCTACGGCCTCGACAACGCGATGGCCGGGGAGCTGCTCGAGTTCCCGCACCAGCTCATGGGGATGGTGCTCAACCTCGAGGAGGACAACGTCGGCGTCGTGCTCTTCGGAGAGGACTCGGAGCTGCGCGAGGGCGACATCGTCAAGCGCACCGGCCGCATCGCCGACGCCCCGGTCGGCAAGGAGCTCCTCGGCCGCGTGGTGGACGCGCTCGGGCAGCCGATCGACGGCAAGGGCCCGGTCACCGCCAAGGAGCGCCGTCGCATCGAGCTGAAGGCGCCGGGCATCGTGCAGCGCCAGCCGGTCCGCGAGCCGCTGCAGACCGGCATCAAGGCGATCGACGCGATGATCCCGATAGGGCGCGGCCAGCGCGAGCTCATCCTCGGCGATCGCGGCGTCGGCAAGACCGCCATCGCCGTCGACACGATCATCAACCAGAAGGGCCTCGGCGTGTACTGCATCTACGTCGCCATCGGCCAGAAGCAGTCCACCGTCGCCCGCGTCGTGGCGCGCCTCGAGGCGGCGGGCGCCATGGAGTTCACGACCGTGATCTCCGCGACCGCGTCCGACATGGCGCCGCTGCAGTTCCTCGCGCCGTACACGGGCGCCACGATGGGCGAGTACTACCGCGACAACGGCATGCACGCCCTCGTCGTCTACGATGATCTCTCCAAGCAGGCCGTGGCGTACCGGCAGCTGTCGCTCCTCCTGCGGAGGCCGCCGGGGCGCGAGGCGTACCCGGGCGACGTGTTCAACCTGCACAGCCGCCTCCTCGAGCGCGCGGCGAAGATGCACGAGAGCCTCGGCGGCGGCTCGCTGACCGCGCTGCCGATCATCGAGACGCAGGCCGGCGACGTGTCGGCCTACATCCCGACGAACGTGATCTCCATCACCGACGGCCAGATCTACCTCGAGCCGGACCTGTTCTTCGCGGGGCAGCGCCCGGCGATCAACGTCGGCATCTCGGTCTCCCGCGTCGGCGGCAACGCCCAGATCAAGGCGATGCGGAAGATCGCCGGCCCGCTGCGGCTCGAGATGGCGAAGTTCCGCGAGATGAAGTCGTTCGCGCAGTTCGCCTCGGACCTCGACGCCGCGACGCGCGCGCAGCTCGAGCGCGGCTACCGGCTGGAGGAGCTGCTCAAGCAGGGGCAGTACGCGCCGCTCAGGATCGCGAAGCAGGTCGTGGCGATCTACGCCGGCATCAACGGGTACCTCGACGGGATCCCGGTGGAGGCCGTGTCGCGGTACGAGACCGAGCTGTACGCGTTCATCGAGCGGGCGCACGTGTCGCTCCTCGATCTCATCGAGAAGAAGAAGGTCCTGGACGACGAGGTGGAGGCCGCGTTGAAGAAGGCGCTGGACGAGTTCAAGCAGTCGTTCACGGCGTGAGCCGAGGCTTCCGGAGCGTGATGCAAGATGCCTAGCCTGAAGCACATCCGCCGGCGGATCGCGAGCGTGAAGAGCACGCAGAAGATCACGCGGGCGATGAAAATGGTCGCCGCGGCCAAGCTGCGCAAGGCGCAGGAGACGGCCGAGCGGTTCCGCAGCTACTCCAACGCGACCGCCTCGATGCTCGCCGAGATCGCGGTGGACGCGGGCGGCGAGGAGCACCCGCTGCTCGAGCGCCGTCCCGTGAAGTCGGCGCTGATCATCGTCATCTCGTCCGATCGCGGGCTCTGCGGCGGGTTCAACACGAACCTGAACCGCATGGTCTTCGAGCACGTGAAGCAGGAGACGCCCACGCCTGCGCTCGCCATCGTCGGCAAGAAGGCGACGGCGTACTTCCAGCGGCGCCAGGTCGAGATCTCCGAGATCTTCGCCGACGTCTACAGCGAGCCGGGGTACGCGATCGCCGCGAAGATCGCCCGGCGGCTGATCGCGCGGTACGTCTCGGGCGAGGTGGACAGGATCGATCTCGCGTACAACGAGATGATCTCGGTCTCGACCCAGAAGCCGACGGTGCGCCCGCTCCTGCCCATCGAGATGCCGGCGGCGGCGGAGGGCGGAGACGACGGCAAGGGGTCCGCCGCGGGCACCTACCTGTTCGAGCCCGAGGGCGAGCAGCTGCTCGCCAAGATCTTGCCCATGTCCGTCGAGGTCGCGGTCTGCCGCGCCCTGCTCGAGTCGATCGCGGCCGAGCACGCGGCGCGCATGGCGGCGATGGACGCGGCGACGACCAACGCGCAGGACATGATCGAGCACCTGACCCTGGTCTACAACCGCGCTCGCCAGAGCGCGATCACGAGCGAGTTGATGGACATCGTCGGCGGCGCGGACGCGCTGGACTGAAATAGGAGAGCGAGAGCAAACATGGTCGAGCTGCAAAAAGGCAAAATCACCCAGGTCATCGGGCCGGTCGTGGACGTGTTCTTCGAGAAGGGAGAGCTGCCGACGATCTTCACCGCGCTCAAGGTCACGAACCCCAGCATTTCGAAGACCGAGTGGAACCTGACGCTCGAGGTCTCGCAGCACCTGGGCGAGCGCACGGTGCGCACGGTCGCGATGGACACCACCGACGGGTTGACGCGCAGCATGGAGGTGATGAACACCGGCGCGCCCATCATGATGCCCGTCGGCGAGGGGTGCCTCGGGCGCATCATCAACGTCGTCGGGGATCCGGTGGACGAGAAGGGCCCGGTCAAGACCGACATGCGGCTGCCGATCCACCGCCTGCCGCCGTCGTTCACGGACCAGGACACGAAGGTCGAGGTGTTCGAGACCGGCATCAAGGTCGTCGACCTGCTCGCGCCGTACCGCAAGGGCGGCAAGATCGGGCTGTTCGGCGGCGCGGGCGTCGGCAAGACCGTGCTCATCATGGAGCTCATCAACAACGTCGCCAAGAAGCACGGCGGCGTGTCGTGCTTCGCCGGCGTCGGCGAGCGCACCCGCGAGGGCAACGACCTGATGCTCGAGATGGCGGAGAGCAAGCTGGGATCGGGCGAGTCGGTGCTCTCCAAGACCGCGCTCATCTACGGCCAGATGAACGAGCCCCCGGGCGCGCGCCTCCGCGTCGCCCTGTCGGCGCTCACGGTCGCGGAGTACTACCGCGACGTCCAGGGGCAGGACGTGCTCCTGTTCATCGACAACATCTTCCGCTTCACGCAGGCGGGCTCCGAGGTTTCGGCGCTCCTCGGCCGCATGCCGTCGGCCGTCGGCTACCAGCCGACCCTGGCGACCGAGATGGGCGAGCTCCAGGAGCGGATCACCTCGACGACCAAGGGCTCCATCACCTCGGTGCAGGCGATCTACGTGCCCGCCGACGACCTCACGGACCCGGCCCCGGCGACCGCGTTCGCGCACCTCGACGCGACGACGGTGCTCTCGCGGCAGGTCGCGGAGCTCGGCATCTACCCGGCCGTGGATCCGCTCGACTCGACGTCGGCGCTCCTCGATCCCCACGTCATCGGGGAGGAGCACTACGCGGTGGCGCGCAAGGTGCAGCAGGTGCTGCAGAAGTACAGGGATCTCCAGGACATCATCGCGATCCTCGGCATGGACGAGCTGTCCGAGGACGACAAGATCACGGTCGCGCGGGCGCGCAAGATCCAGCAGTTCCTGTCGCAGCCGTTCTTCGTCGCCGAGCAGTTCACGGGGTTCGCGGGCCAGTACGTCGAGATCGCGGACACCATCAAGGGGTTCAAGATGATCCTCGCCGGCGAGATGGACGACGTCCCGGAGCAGGCGTTCTGGATGTGCGGCCCCATCGAGATGGTGAAGGAGAAGGCCGACCGGATGAAGCTCGCGGCCGGAGGCAAGTAGATGGCGGACAGCATCAGGCTCACGGTCGTGACCCCCGGCGGGGGCGTGTTCGACGGCGACGTCGTGTCCGTGACGGCGCGCACCGAGGTCGGCGAGTTCTGCATGCTGCCGGATCACTGCCGCCTCCTCACCGCGCTCGAGCCGGGCAGGCTCCTCCTCACGCGGAAGGACGGCGGGGTGGAGAGCTACGTCGTCGACGAGGGGTTCCTCGAGGGCGGCAAGGATCACGCGAACGTCATCGTGCAGCGGTGCGTCGCCGTGGCCGACATCGACGAGGCCGCCGTGAAGCGCGAGGCGGAGGAGCTCCGCGCCGCGCTCGCGCCCCTCGCCGAGGAGGCCCCCGAGCGCGCCGAGGTCGTGCGCGCCCTCCATTGGGCCGAGGCCAGGATCGACGCGACCCTCTCCCGCAACGCCTAGCTTTCCTGAACGATTTCGGGTCGGCCGGCCACTGACAGGGCGGTGGGGGCCTTTAATAATCGTTTTCGGAAACGGTTCTTGTGGTAGTTTGTCGAGGTAACGATCTTAGGGAATCGGGGGTTTGGCCGTTTGTCGAGTGGGAACACGGATTGACCATATGTACGTCAATGGGCTGTCGCGCTCTCACAGCAGCGCGGCGCGCATCCGGGAGGGGTCGCATGATACGTCGCAAGGGCTCGTGGATTCTGTCGGTTTCTCTTCTGACGCTCGGGTGGGTGGCCGGCTGCAGCCACACGACCCCCGAGTACAATCCTGACGCGGGACCGGACACGGACACCTCGGAGTCCTGCGCCGAGAACGACCCCTGCGGGGAGCACGGCACGTGCGACGACACGAGCGGCGTCGTGCAGTGTGACTGCGAGGCCGGCTGGAGCGGCGAATTCTGCGACGAGTGCGCGCCCGGGTGGCACGCGGAGGGCGCGGAGTGCGTCCTCGACGAGTCGTGCCTGCCGAGCTCCTGCAGCGGCCACGGCACCTGCGAGGACGCGAGCGGCGTCGTCCTTTGCGACTGCGAGGCCGGGTACGTCGGCACCTACTGCGAGGGCTGCGACGACGGCTACCATTTCAACGGCGAGGGCAACTGCGTGGCCGACGACTCGTGCCTGGCCGACTCGTGCAGCTACCACGGCACGTGCGACGACGCGACCGGGCTCGTGGTGTGCGACTGCGACGAGGGTTGGGACGGCGACTTCTGCAACTCGTGCGCGCCGGGGTTCCATGCCGAGGAGGTGGAGGGCGCGGACGCCGGCTCCGACGAGACCTGCGTCCTGGATCAGACCTGCCTGCCCACGAGCTGCGACGGGCACGGCACGTGCGAGGACTCCACGGGGGTCGTCGTCTGCGACTGCGGCACCGGCTATACCGGCCAGTTCTGCGCCGACTGCGACACCGGCTACCACGAGGACGGCGGCGGCTGCGTGCTCGACGAGGCGTGCCCGACGACCGGCGCGTGCAGCGGCCACGGCACCTGCGACGACACGACCGGCGAGGCGATCTGCACCTGCGACCTGGGCTGGGACGGCGACACGTGCTCGACCTGCGCGGCTGGGTTCCACGACGACGGCGCGGGCGGCTGCGTGCTCGACGAGACCTGCCTGGCCAATACCTGCGATCAGCACGGGACGTGCGACGACTCCGGCGACGTGGTCGTGTGCGACTGCGACGCCGGGTACCTCCCGCCGTTCTGCAGCGACTGCGACGACAACTACCACACGGAGGGCGACGACTGCGTGGCCGACGAGACCTGCGGCGTGGGTTCGTGCAGCGGGAACGGCGTGTGCGACGACACGAGCGGCCTCATCGAGTGCCAGTGCGACGACGGCTGGGACGGCGACGCCTGCTCGACCTGCGCGGCCGGGTACCACGACGACTTCGGCGACTGCGTCCTCGACGAGAGCTGCCTCCCGGGGAGCTGCGCGTACAACGGGGACTGCGACGACACGGGCGGGATCGTCGTGTGCACGTGCGATCCGGGGTACGACGTCGCGACGTACTGTTCGGACTGCGCGGACGGCTACCATTACGTCGTGGCCACCGACACCTGCGTCGCGGACACCTCGTGCGACGTCGACACGTGCAACCTGAACGGCGACTGCGACGACACCACCGGTGAGCCGATCTGCGACTGCTACGACGGCTGGGACGGAGACTTCTGCAACTCGTGCGCGCCGGGGTTCCACAGCGACGCCGGGGACTGCGTGCTCGACGAGCAGTGCATGCCGAACAGCTGCTCCGGCGACTCCCACGGCTCGTGCGACGACTCCTCGGGCGAGGTGGTCTGCACGTGCATCGCCGCGGCGGGGTACACCGGGACGTACTGCAGCCAGTGCCTCGCCGACTTCCACGCCGTGGGCACGGACTGCGTCGCGGACGAGAATTGCGCCGCGGGGTCGTGCAGCTACCACGGGGCGTGCGACGACACGAGCGGCGTGATCGAGTGCACGTGCAGCTACGGCTGGGACGGCGACACGTGCAACACCTGCGCCCCGGGGTTCCACGTCGACGGCGCGAGCTGCGTCCTCGACGAGTCGTGCCTGGCCGGCGAGGCGAGCTGCTCCTACCACGGGACGTGCGCGGACACGACGGGGTACGTCGTGTGCACCTGCGACCCGAACTTCGACGAGGCGAGCTACTGCGCGACGTGCGACTCTGGGTATCACCTGGTCGGCGACGCCTGCGTCGTCAACGAGGACTGCTCGCCCTCGCCCTGCGGCGCTCACGGCGACTGCGTGCTCGAGAGCTTCGAGGAGGTCTGCGAGTGCGACGTGGGCTGGGCGGGCGACACGTGCGCGACGTGCGCGCCCGGCTACCACGACGTGGGCGGCGTCTGCGAGCTCCAGGAGACGTGCCTGGCCGGCGAGGCGAGCTGCGCGTTCCACGGGACGTGCGCGGACACGACGGGGTACGTCGTCTGCACCTGCGACGCGGGCTACGATCCCACCGAGTACTGCGCGGACTGCGTCGCGGGCTACCACTGGCTCGGCGGCGCCTGCGTGATCGACGAGGATTGCTCGCCCTCGCCCTGCGGCGCCCACGGCGACTGCAGCGTGGTCGGCGGCGAGGAGGTCTGCTCCTGCGACGCCGGGTACGCGGGCGACACCTGCGCGACCTGCGCGCCCGGGTTCCAGGACAACGACGTGAACGGCACGTGCCTGGTCGACTGCGATCTCGGCACGATCACGTGCGAGCACGGCGGCACGTGCTCGGACACGGATGGCACGGCCGGGTGCGCGTGCGTGAGCGGGTGGGAGGGGACCCTGTGCGGGACGTGCTCGGAGGATTCCTACGAAGACAACGATTACGATTCCTCTGCGTACATGCTCACGGGTAACCTGTCTGCGAATCTCGACTTGTGCGGGACCGACAAGGATTGGTTCGCCATCTACCTGGCCGAGACGGCTGTCCTCGATGTGGATGTCCTCTTCCCGCACAGTTCGAGCGGGGATGTCGACTTGTATATTTGGTATTTGTATGACACTTCACCTTCCTTCTCAAACATGGTTGCGTACAGCGACAGCACGACTAGCAACGAGAGCGCGAGTTACACCGTTCCATCAGGAGGCGCCGGGAAGTATCTGGTAGAGATTCGGGGCGCGGGCGCGTTCGTTCGCAATGATTACGATCTGAATATTACTGTCATTGGTCCCGCCTGCAACACTTGCGCATACCTCGGCAACGACTGCGGCCAGTGGGATGACGCCTGCGGCGGCGAGGTAGACTGCGATCCCCTCTGTCCGGGGTTAGGAACTACGCACGTTTGCGAGGAGTACCAGTGGGGCACCTGCGCTCAGTACTACGACGATTTGTGGTACGGCTGTTGTTCTGGCAATGTGCTACATACGACAATCTGGGGAAGCCCCATGGATGTCAATTGTGGCACCTACGGAATGGAATGCGGTTGGGTGAATACCACTGACCAACCTCCACGCACCGGCTATTTCAAGTGTAACTCGATAGGCACGTCGGTGCCTGCTCCGCCAGGAGTTTTCTCTACTTGCCCGGCCGGCATGGGTTGGGAACCCTGATACGGGGGGGCTCGCACTGCATCTGATGGAGTATTAGAAGTGCTTTAATAGAATTTTGAACGAGAGTGTGTTTCGTGGCAACGAACAGAACAAGAAAGAAGAACGACTCAGTGACTAGGGAGATGAGAATGAAGACCGATTTTCCCGATACAGATGCCATCGGCGTTTCTTTGGGTGATCAAAAGAAGAGGCTGTATCAGATGCCTGCCATCGTTGAGGAGGAGTCCTTTTCAACGAGTGTTCTGCTTGCGTGCGGGAAGAAGGAGAATGGTCCTGGTATGTGTGGCCCCGCTCCGTTTTACTCCTAGCCATTGTCTCGCTGTTCGACTAGTTAATGAAATACACACTTTTGATAGAGGGCCACACGATCACGTTGTGCGCTGACGGAAATGCCAGCACCATCGCTGAATTCTCAAGCTACACCAACAAGTACGAATTGGGCGGAGAAAGACATAGCCCCTCGGATGTCATTATTAAGGCTGAGTTCGTTCCGGGCTGGGGGAACGAAAATCGCAGTAATGCCAACGAGATAGAGATGGAAGACGGGCAGATCGTGCGCGTCGAAATGAACAGGATCCTCGCCTCTGGAACGCTGACTCGCGCGGGACATGGGTTTGCTGGGAAGTTCAAGCTCAATGGAGATGGTCCAGACCCCATCGATGGTGTCGTGAGCTTCTGTCTTTCTCTTCTGTGTGAAGAGAGTGGTGAGTTACTTCTCCACTCCTCCGCAGTGACCCAAGACGACCATGCCTATCTCTTCCTCGGACACGGAGGGGCGGGGAAGACCACGATCGCGGTGGAGTTGAACGGCGGGCGGACGCCGCTGAGCGTGGATCGGACGCTTGTGGCGTTCGACGAGGACGGCACCGCCATCGCGCATTCAACGCCGTTCGGAGATAGGAATCACGACCTGTCCGGCCCCGGCAAGGCGCCGATCGCGGGGATCTTCTTCATCGAACAGGCCGATGAGCACCGGATCCTCCCGGTCGACCCATTCGAGGCGACCAGGCTGATCCTGGCCCAGACCATCGCGCCGACGAGAAGCCGTGCTACGGTGCAGAAGGTGATGGACGCCGTGGGCAAGCTCGTCGACCTGGGTTGCTGCTATAAGCTGAGGTTCAAGAAGGACGACGGCTTCTGGCCCCTGATCGACGAGGCCTTGGCCGGGAGGAAGTGACAGATGACCTCGAGCGACAACACCGTCTACACGCCGGGCACGCGGGTGGCCTTCAGGAAGATCGGCGACAGCGTCGTCCTCGTGAACATCGAGGACAACACCATGATCCGGCTGAACGACACCGGCTCCGAGATCTGGGCGTGTCTCGACGGGAGGAACGTCGGGCAGATCGCGGCGCGGATCTGCGAGCTCTTCGAGGTCCCGGCCGAGAAGGCGCTCGCAGACACCCGCGAGTTCCTCGAGATGCTCCACGGCCGCGGCCTCGTCGAAGCCGAGGGCGGGAAGTGAGGGAAGCAAGGAGGCCGACGTCTACGCAACCCCCACCCCGGCCCTCCCCCGGCGAGGGAGGGGGAAGCGGAAGGAGGCCGGCGTCCACGGACGACCTCAAGTGCGAGGTCGCCGACGGCGCCTTCTGGGAGCGGATCCAGGCGGGCCACGAGTTCCCCCTGGGCGTGCTCTACTGCGTCACCGAGCGCTGCCCGCTCAGGTGCCCCCACTGCTACCAGGACAGGAACGAGGCCCGGCGCGAGGCCGAGCTCACGCTCGCAGAGATCGAGACCCTCCTCGACGAGCTGGTGACCCTGGGAGTCTTCAAGCTCACCATCACCGGCGGGGAGCCGACCCTGCGGCCGGATCTGCAGGAGATCGTGGCCGCGGCCTGGAAGCGGCGATTCCTGGTCTCGCTCAAGACCAGCGCCGCGTTCCTCTCCACCGAGGACGTCCGGCGCCTGCGGGAGAACGGGCTCTCCGCCCTGAACGTGAGCCTCTACCACGTCGATCCGCAGAAGCACGACGCGTTCGTCGGCCACGAGGGCGCCTGGAAGGCCACCATGAACGCCATCGAGCTCTTCGGATCCCTGGGCGGCGTGGTGGTGGTGAACGTGATCGCCATGAACTGGAACGGCGACGCCATCTCCCCATTGAGAGAGCTCTGCGAGCGTCACAACTGGTCCATGACCGTGGATCCCAAGGTCACCCACCGGAGTGATGGCGACGCGCGCCCGACCGGGCTTCGGGCCATGGGCGACGCGATGGTGGCCGCGATCAAGAAGCTGCCGAAGATCAAGGGCAAGGGCCCGGAGCGAGCCGCCGACGACCTCGTGTGCCTCGCCGGGGTGAACACGGTCTACGTCAAGCCCGACGGCGAGGTCTGGCCGTGCCCGGCCATGCCCCTCTCGATGGGGAGCATCCGGGAGAAGCCGCTCGGGGAGATCTGGAAGGAGTCGGAGGTCAGGAAGCGCGTCCTCGCGATGCGCTGGGGCGATTCGGCCAAGTGCGCGACCTGCGGCATCTCCCGTTTCTGCCAGCGCTGCCCGGGCGAGGCGCTCCAAGAGCACGGGAGCCTGGCGCGAGAGTCCACCATCGACTGCGCCATGGCCGAGGCCTACGCCAGGATCTGGGCCGAGACCCACGGCGATGAGTGACGCGTGCTCGATGCCCGAGGCCTGTTTCGAGCGGCCGGTGCGCTCCGAATGGGACGCGACCGGCGGCAGCATGACCCCGTTCATCCTGGCCGGGAGCCGGCTTCGGTGCGAGCGCGTGCCGATCTCGCAGATCCGTGAGGGCGACGTCGTCTGCTACATCGCCGAAGGCGGGGCCAGCTTCGCCCATCGTGTGACGCGGAGGGTGCGCTCGGGAGCGGGGTTCGTCCTCTTCACGCGCGGAGATGCCCAGTCCGTGGAGGAGGAGGTGCCCGGCGAGGCGGTGATCTCCGTCGTGCGCCGGGTCGAGCATCGCCTCTTTTCCTACGACACGGGCGGCCCGGTCGGCCGCGCGATTGCGCGCATCGCGCTCGGCGAGGATCGAAAAACCCGCGCGGCGAAGAGGCTCTGTGCCGCAGGATGGCGGGCGCTCGCCTTCACGCGAAGGGCGCTCAAGGATCGCCTCGGTGAGTGACGACGGCCTTGGCGGGCCCCTTTCGAGCGACTAGACTGCGTGCGAGGTCGTACCCATGACGTACAACAACATCGACATCCACCTCGTCATGCTCCAGGACCGCATCCGGACCGAGGGGTACAAGCGCGCCATCGAGGCGGTGGTGAAGCCCGGCGACAGAGTGCTCGACTTCGGGTGCGGCACCGGGATCCTGTCGTTCTTCGCGAGCCGTGCGGGCGCCGAGGTCGTGTACGCGATCGACAGATCGCCGATGATCCGCACCGCGCAGGATCTCGCGCGGGCAAACGGGATCTCGAACATCCGGTTCTTCAAGGGCGAGGGCAAGGCCCTGGAGCTCCCGACGCAGGTGGACGTCATCGTCTCCGAGTTCATGGGGCACTTCGTCTTCTACGAGCAGATGCTCCCGCCGCTCCTCGCCTTGCGCGACAGGTGGCTCGCCGAGGGCGGGGCGATCATCCCGGCGCGCGTGGGGCTCCACGCCGCGCTCATCGGCGACGAGAGCGGCGCCGTCGATCGCGCGTTCTTCCGCACGCGGCCCTACGGCGTGGACTACTCGCTCGTCGCGGAGTGGCCGTTCTACGAGTCGACGACCGGACGCCTCGGCCCGGACCAGCTCGTCTTCGACCCGGTCCGGCTCGCGGAGCTGGATCTGCGCTCGCTCACCGCGGCGCCCGAGACCCTGCGGGGGGAGGTCCGACCCGACCGCGACGCCGAGGTCTACGCCATGTGCGGCTGGTTCGACACCGAGCTGTCGGAGGGCGTCCGCTTCGGCACCGGCCCCGCGGATCCTCCCACGCACTGGCTGCAGATGGTGTTCCCGCTCATCCGCCCGTTCCACGCGCGGGCCGGCCGGCCGATCCGGATCTCGTTCACGCCCATGTACCAGGGCAAGCCCGAGGGGACGGTCTGGCGCTGGTCGATCGCGGACGACGCGGACGAGATCGAGATGGAGATGGACGACTTCGCCCTGTGCGAGCTGTCGGCGAGGCCGGTCCCGGACGGCTGGCTGCCGTAGGGCGTGGCCATACGCCCCTCTGATACACCCCTACGCGCGCGGCCGGCGCAAGAGACCGACGAGGAGCGAGACGAGGCCCGCGAGGAGCGCGGCGAACCCGGCGAACCTCCCGAGCATCACCGCGACCGTGCGCGGGTACGCCTTGATCACCTGCGTTCCGGTCGTCCCGAGGACCGCGCCGGCCGTCATCGCGACGACGAGGATCGCCCAGCCGAGCGCGAGCAGGGCCACGGTGCGCCGCTCGTCGCCTTTGCGCAGGGAGAGCGTCGGCAGCGCCGCCGCGAGCGCGAACCCGATGGCGCCCGCGAGCCAGCAGGCCTGGGCGAGGGAGACGACGGGGCCGACGAGCGGCCCGACGTGCAGAGGAGAGGACGGGCTCTGCGCCGCGAGGAAGCCCCACGCCGAGACGACCGCGGCGAAGAGGAGGGTCGCCGTCGAGGCGACGGCCAGGGCCCTCCTCGATGGACCGGAGCGGTTCGTTGACGTGTCGTTCATTCCATAAAAAGTGGCCCCGACACCCGGCTGTCCCGATACCGTTGCTCCCGTCAAGGCCTGGCGGATTCTCGAGTCGCCGTTGTCAGGGCCATAAAGCCCCCGTTCAGGCTAAAGCTCTGTAGCACGGCCGGCGGATTCGAGGCAAGCGGCACGCGCTCAGAGCCCGCAGTTCGCGAGCCGGGCGTCCGCGTCGCGGCGTACCTTCTCGTCGAACCCGAGGGCGTAGCCGACCCACATGAGGACACTCGGGAAGCCGTAGGTCGTGCGGAGCGTCGCCGCGCCGCCGCGCCCGCTCCGGACGGCGCGGTCCATGGTCGTGAGCACCTCGCAGGGGATGTCCGCGACCTCGTCGAGCGTGTCGATCTTCTTGGAGCTGTCCTTGTCGTACGCGGCGACCAGCAGGGGCGCCACCGCCATGTCCCACTCGTCCGATCCGCCGTTCGGGACCGCGAGGATGCCGCGCGAGACCTCGGAGAGCGGGCCGGCCGGGGCCGGCGGGGCCGACGGCGGCTGCGGATCGCCCGCCATCCCCTGCAGGACGCGGAGCGCCTCCTCCATGTTCGCGATCCCCGCGACCTCCCGCCCGAGATCCTCGTAGAGATCGTCTCGGCCCGCGGTCAGCTGCGAGATCGGCGTGAGCACGACCTGGACGATCGCCCGGCACGCGTCGTCCTTCGCCGCGGTCTTCCTATCGCCGCACCGCTCGAGATCCCCGCCGTCCCGCACGACGCGCGCGCCCTTCGACGCCGCGCCTTCGACGCCGATCTCGTACGCGCCGCGCACCATCCCCTTGACGAAGTGGGTCGCGCGATCGCAGCCGCCGCTGAGCATGCCGCGCGTCCGGGTGCTCAGGCGGGCGTTCGCCGTCGTGGCCGTGACGTACGTCAGCGTGAGCGCCGCGCCGCCGCGCATCTCCCCCTCGAGCCCCGCCGCGCCGAGCGGGAGGCGCTCCTCGAGCTCCGCCGCGTCGCGCACGGTGAAGCCGCCCGTCGAGCGGGACGAGTCCTCGAGCAGGTACTCGCCCGCGAGGCGGCAGTCGTCGAGCAGCTCGAGCGTGCAGCCGTCGTACCGCACGACCGCGACGTTCCCCTCGATCGTGGTCTCGAGCGCCGCGCGATCCGCGGGCTCCCAGTCGACGAGCAGGGTCCGCGAGGTCTCCTCCGGCGCTTCGCAGACGGGCGCGGTGTCGTCGAAGGTCATTCCCGCCGCCTGCGCGCCGCCGCAGGCCGCCGCCGAGACGGCGATCGCGAGACAGAGCGGGAGCGCGGCTTTCGTCATGAGGTTCACCGAAAGATATCTCATGTGCGGAGTATACGCCCGGGCCAGAACGGCGCGAAGCGCGTTCACGGCTCGCCCCGGCGGGCGACGACACAGACGTTGCACCCGCCGAAGCCGAACGAGTTGGAGAGCACGCGCTCGTGCGGGAAGGCGCGGGCGCCCTCGGCCACGACGTCGGCGGCGAGCTCGGGATCCGGGAGGTGGTTGATCGTCGGGAGCAGCACGCCGCGGCGCATGCCCTCGATGGCGAGGATCAGCTCGATCGCGCTCGACGCGCCCATCGTGTGGCCGATCTGCGACTTGTTCGCCGAGACCGGCTGCCGGAAGCCGTCGCCGAAGATCGCGCGCAGCGCCTTGACCTCGGTCGCGTCGCCGACCCCGGTCGACGCGGCGTGGGCGTTGACGGCGTCGATCTCCGAAGGATCGACCCCGGCGCAGGCGAGCGCCTGCTCGATGCAGGCGACGATCGTCGGGAAGCTCGGCGCCACGTAGTGCTTGGCGTCCGACGTCATGCTGAACCCCTCGACGACCCCGCGGATCGGCATCCCGCAAGCCTCGGCGTATGCCCGCGTCGTCACGACGAGCGCCGCGGCGCCCTCGGAGACGACGAACCCCTTGCGGTCCTTGGAGAACGGTCGCGAGATCTTCGCGGGATCGGTGAACGCGCGATCGTCGGGCTTGCGGCTCGAGAACGCCCCGTTCATGGACGCGAACGAGGCGACGAGCGACGGGAGCACCGGGAAGTCGCAGGCGCCGGCGATGACGGCGTCGGCGCGGCCGGTCTCGAGCAGCATCGCGGCGGTGGCGATCGACGCGGCGCCCGTCGCGCACGCCGCGACCGGGCTGAAGATCGGGCCCTTGGCGCCGGTCAGGATCGAGACCTTGCCGGCGACGAGGTTCAGGCAGCCGTTCGGGTTGGTGAACGGGTGCGGCGTCAGCCCCTCGCGCAGCTTCGCCTCGGCGCCGATCATCGCGTCGAGGCCGCCTATCGCCGAGGAGAAGGTCACGGCGACGCGCGCGGCGTTCGCGTCGGTCACCGCGAGGCCCGCGTGCGAGAGGGCGCGCTCGGCGACGAGCATCGAGTGGAAGATAACGGGCGAGAACCAGTTCGCGGCGTCCCGCTCGCTCCAGAAGGCGAAGCGCGAGAAGTCGACCTCCGGCACCTGGCCCGCGACGCGGACGGGGTAGCTCTCGGCGACCTCGAAGCGGCGGATCCAGTCGACGCCGGAGCGGCCCGCCGCGAACGCCGCCCACTGCGCCTCGAGGTCGTCCCCGAGCGGCGTCACCATGTCGTAGCCGCTGACGACGATCTCTTTCGGTGAAGGTTGTCGCGCCATGGAGTCGTTCGTCGCATAGGAAGCGGCCGTTGTCCAGGCACACAACTATTCATCGGTTTCCCGCAGAAACCGGATCGGCATGTCGCACCCGGCGCGCAAACGGCACGGGTCGTGCGGCACCCCTGTAAGGTGACGATGTTCCTTTCTTCTTCGTAAACTCGAACAGTTACAGCGCGTCGCTCCGGGAACGAGGGGTTGGCGCGGAACTTGCCCCTCTCCTGGCTCCGAAGCTCGAATTTGCCAAGGAGGCAGACATGTTCAAGAAGCTCATGATCATCGGTTCCGCCCTTCTCTTCATCGTCCTCTCCCTCTCGGTGGGGGCGTGCGATGACAGCAAGGACGACGCCGACGCCGGGCCGGACGCCGCGACGGACACCGACACGGACACGGACTCCGACACCGATACGGACACGGACTCCGACACCGACACGGACACGGACTCCGACACCGACACGGACACGGACTCCGACACGGACGCCGACTCGGGCGTGGACGCGGCCGCGGACGCGGCGTGACGGCGCGCGCTCAAAACGGGCTCAGAACGGGCTGTCCATGAAGCCCAGGTCGCGGAGCTTCTTGCCGCCGCGCCCCTTCTTGGACACGCCCTTCTGCTTGCCCCTGTCCTTCTTGCCGGACAGCTTGTCCAACCGGCGCAGGAAGGTGTGGTCCACGTCGGCGACGAAGCTCCCCCGCTCCGTCGCGTAGCCGGGAGCCTCGATGGTCACGGAGTGGGTCTTGCCGTCGGGGGCGAGGTCGAGCTCGCGGGCGCCTTCGGCGAGCCGGGCGCCGTCGACGCTGATCACCGCCTCGGGCGGTTGCACGTCGAACGCCACGTGAATCACCAAAGGCGCGGCGTCTTCGGCAGCGTTCCGGACAGGCGCGGGGTAGAGCGGCTCGGCGGGGGACGCGATGAGCGCGGCCCGGGTGTCGGGCTCGGGCGCTCGGCTCGGAGGAAGCGCGCCGCCGTCGGAGAGGGCCAGCGACAGCGCGACGACCGCCGCGATCGCCACCGCGCCGCCGGCGATGACGAGCCTCAAGGAGTGCGCCCACCCGCCCGATTCCTTGGCGATGATGCTTCGGTGCGTGCCGGTCGCGGTCATCGCGGTCTCGCCCAGGCTCACAGGCGTGGCTCCCTTCGGAGCGCGCGCCGGGGCCTCGAAGACCTTGTCCGAGCCGACCACCTCGGCTGCCTCGCGGATGCGTTCGCGGTGCCTGAGCTGCTCGTCCTCGAACAGATCGTGCATCACCGCCTGGAGCTCGTTCGAGCTGTCCCAGCCGCCGGGCAAAGTCGAGCTCGCGTGGACGTAGGACTTGAGATCGCGCCCCATCTCCGCGGCGGTGGCGTACCTATCGTCGGGCGAGCCGGCCATCGCCTTCTTGATAACGGCCTCCAGATCCGGCTCGATGCCCGGAATGACCAGCCTCGGCGGCACGAAGACGCCGTTCACGATCTTGTGCATCCGCTCGGCGTCGCTCACGCCGGGGAACGGGTGCTTGCCTATGACCATCAGGTACAGCATCACGCCGAGGGAGAAGAGATCGCCGCGGCGATCGAACGGTTGCCCCTTGAGCTGCTCGGGGGGGATGTACCCGATCCTGCCCTTCACCTGGCCGACATCCGTATGGGACATCCGCCCCTTGGCCCAGGCGATGCCGAAGTCGATCAGCTTGACGAACCCGTTGTAGGAGACGAGCACGTTGCGCGGGGAGATGTCACGGTGCACGATCCCGAGCGGCTTGCCGTCGCCGTCCTTGAGCTCGTGGGCCTCGTGGAGGGCCCCGCAGACCTTGGCGCAGATGTCGGCGCTCATCGGGCGCGGGATCTTCCGGCACAGCGCCTCGGCCCGCCTGTACAGGTTGCGCAGGCTCTGGCCGACGATCAGCTCGCTCACCATGTAGTAGAGCCCGCCGTCCTCGCCGACCTCGATCACCTCGCCCGCGTTGGGGTGGTGGATCTGCGCGGCCAGGCGGGCCTCGTCGAGGAACATCGTGACGAACGACTCCTCGCACGCGAGGTGCGGGTGGATGACCTTGATCGCGACGAGCTTCTCGAAGCCGGCCATGCCGGAGATCCGGCCCACGTGCACCGACGCCATGCCGCCGTGCGCCAGGGGATAGATGACTGCGAAGCGGCCGATGTGGGTGCGGCCGATGGGCGGCGGCGGGTTGGAGAGCCTCGCGTCCTTCATCGAGCCCTCCTCGCCCTCGAGCGACCGGGCGAGTTACGTCAATGTCCCTCCTGTGTGATCACGGCAGTACACTTGAAAAGGTAAGACCGTTTTCCCCCATGTCGAACATGACGTGATAAAAAAAACCAAATAGGATCGGTGTCTTGTATTGGGTCCCTGTAACCCTGAAGCTGGGCTGCAAAAGACTGCCCGATGTGGTCGGTGCGGCGTGTCCTACGGCGCGAAACACTCGAACTGGAACGCGGACGCGGCCTCCGCGTCGATCTCCAACCAGTCCATGGCGAGCTCGCCGGAGCCGGTGTCGAGCGTGGCGTCGCCTTTGACGTCCTCGCCGCCGACGACGACGATAGGGAAGTCGGCCACCCACTCGGCGCCGTCGACCAGGAACCTGATCTCCGTGCCGCTCGAGGACCGCAGGACCTCCACGATCTCGCGCTCGGTCAGCGTGCCGACGCCGAGGAAGAGGCGGAAGTCCTCGTAGTCCCAGTCGTTCTCCGGACGGGTGACGAGCAGCCGCGAGCCGTCCTCCACCTCGGCGTAGTACTCGATCTTGATCATGCCCGGCAGGTTCTGGATCTCCATCGCCTGCACCTCGGCGTCGTCGATCACGGTGAGCACCTCGCCCGCGGCGCAGAGATCCTCGAACGGCACCTCGAGCTCGCCGTCCGCCACCGCCATGGAGGTCGTGCCGTCGACGATCTCTATCCCGACCGTGATCAGCTCCGACCCGTGGGCGGCGGTGAAGGAGTATGACACGTCCTCTTGCTCGTAGTTCTCCATGCTGCCCAACACGTTCCAGCGGACGAGCACGTCGCCCTCGCTCACGAAGACGCGGCCGATATCCTCCGGGTCTTCGTCGACCGCGTAGACCGTCCCGTCGGCGGCGCGGCCCGCTGCGATGATCACGCCGAGCTCTATCGGCGCCTCCTGCTCCGCGAGCGGATCGCACTGACCGAGGCTCTCGCCGTCGTCGGGATCGTCTGCCACGCACGAACACAGCGCGCCGGTGAGCACCGCTCCCAGCGCCGCAATCCCCAGCCACGTTCCATCCTTCATCTCGACACCCCCTTATCGAAGAGATACCAGTCGGTGCCGGCGTCGCTTTGGTCTCTTTTGTCGCTGGAGCAGGCCGCGCTCAAGAGCGAAGCGACCAAAGGGACACAAGCGACCCAAGCGACGGCGCGGGCTGACTTCATCTTTCCATCCTACCGCGGATCTGAAACCCGCGGCCACGATATCACCGAGGGCGTTCTCCAGCCCGCGCAGATTCTGCGCGGGTTTCGCGAGGACCCGAGAAATCTTCATCTCCAGCCCGCGCAGATCCTGCGCGGGTGAGCTACAGCGCGGGCCGCACCGCCGCACCGAACCCGACCAGGGCCGCGCCCTTCGAGTCGCCTCGATCGGACGTCGGCTGCCTCAGGAACGCGGCCCTATCCTTTTTACCAGGGGATGAACTCGTAGAGCTTGGCGAACATGTAGGTCACGTCGACCCAGTTCGCGAAGTCCTCGGGGGTGGTCATGTGATCGCGCTTGTTCACCATGATCCACGACATCGTGGCCGCGCCGTCGTGGCAGGTCGTGCAGTCGCGCGTCACCGAGGTGCAGCACCTGTGGATCGTCGTGTAGTCCGAGCCTATCGAGTTGAACCCCGCGAGGCGCTTCGGGCGCGGCTCGCGCGTGTCGACGCCCTCGGAGACCGAGGGGCACTCCATCCAGCCGAACGGGCGCCCGAGCATCGTCTGCGTCGTGAGCACCTGGTGGTAGTAGTGCGACGAGACGACGATCCGCGGGTACTTCTCGAGCATCGCGTCCATCTTGTCGCGCACCTCGGCGTAGAGGTCGGGCGTCCAGTCCATCCCCTCGACGCCCTGGTCGTTGGAGAACAGCTGGTAGTGGACGCGCAGCCCGGCGTCGCCGATCTTCTTCGTCACGGTCTCGACCGCGCCGATCGTCTGCGGCGTGATCGTGTAGAGGTAGTAGGTGTTCGGGTCGTCCTTGTAGCTCTTGAGCGAGGTGCCGAATGCGTTCTTGCCGCGCAGCCGGATCTCGTCCTCCTCGTCGCCCCACAGGGAGATCCCGAACCGCATGCTCGGGTACCTTTCGCGCGGGATGCGCTTCAGCCCGTTGGTCGCGGCCGAGCACTTGACGTTCGCGTACCAGACGTCGAGCCGATCCAGCGACAGCGAGGGCTCGCCGCCTATCAGGATCGCGTAGTTCACGCCGCGGGCCTTCTCGGAGTCGATGAACGCCTTGAGCTTGTCGAGATCCTTCTGGTCGTCGACCTTGTGCTGGTCGCTCGAGAAGTAGAAGCAGCCCTTGCACCGCAGGTTGCAGATGTTGTTCACGTCGTAGATCGAGGAGCGCATGCCGCTCACGCCGACCATCGCCTTGACGGCCTCGTACTTCCGCTTCGTGTCGTCGTCCCGAATGAGGTCCTTGATCGTCAGCACGTCTCGCGCTCCCGCTCTGCGCCCCGGCCCCTCGGAGGGGGAGGGCGCTCTACTTGTAGAGGTTCTCGCCCTTCTCGTAACCGCGCACCCAGACCGCGAGGTACGTGTCCACGTAGTCCAGCCACTTGCGGAAGCTCTCCTCGGAGCCGACGTGCTGCGCCATGCGCGCGGTCACGATCGCCGAGCCGGCCGCGTAGTGGCGGCAGTCGGCGCAGTCGGTGTCCGGGACGCAGCAGGACACGGAGCGATCCCAGGTGAGGTCCGAGCGGTACTGGCGGAAGCTGCGGCCGAGGCCGAGCCGCGTGTCCGGGTTGCAGCGCGGGTACGGGCAGTGGTACCGGGCGTGCAACGAGCGCTCGGGATCCGTGTGCGCCTCCGCGTTGTAGCGGGAGAAGAGCACGGTCTTCGGGTGCCGGACGAGCAGCGACTCCATCTTGGCGCGCACCGCGGCGAACGCGCCCGCGTCCAGCGCGAGCTCGCCCTCGTACCCGACCGGCGGCGAGAACATGTTGAACGTGATCCGCCCGCCGGCCTCGGCGATCCGCGCGACGACGCCGTCGGCCTGATCGACGTTGCGCTTCGTGAACGTGTAGACGAAGACGATGCGATCGTCGCCCGCGACGTTCGCGAGCTGCTGATCGAGGCACGCGCGGCCGCGGAACCGCTTCGACTCCTCGTCGTCGCCCCAGACCGAGACGTGGATGCGGTACCCGATCTCCTTCGGGAACGGCTTGAGCCCGTTGCTCGCGATGCACCCGAGCGGGATGACGTCGTAGCAGACCCGGCAGAGCTCCGGCACGAGGGAGGGCTCGGCGCCCGCGAGGACGACGAACGTGATCCCGCGCTCCTTCTCCGCCTCGAACAGGGTTCGCCACTTGGCGGGATCGGACTCGTCCTTGGCGTGCTGCTTCGCCCCCTCGTAGTAGTAGCAGCCGTCGCAGCGCAGGTTGCACCGCCGGGTCATGTCGTAGGTCGACTCACGGAGGAAGAAGTACCGCCTGACCTTGTCCCATCGCGCGCCGATCTCGGGGACGCCGATGAGCTCCTTGAACGTCGCGGCCACGTCCCTAGCCCTTCTTCTTGCGTTCGATGTACTCCGTGATCTTCGCGAGCGTCGTGAGCTGCCCGAAGTCGTCCTCGTCGACCTTGACGCCGAACTCGTCCTGGAGGACGACGACGATGGTCGTCAGCTCCATGCTGTCGATCCCGAGGTCCTCGATCAGGTCCAGGTTCGGGTCGAAAGTCTCCGGTGTGACGTCCTTGAGCTTCAGCTCGTTGATGATGATCTGCGCGATTCGGTTCCTCATCTCGTCATCGCCCTTCACCGGCTCACGGGCCGGCGGTCTCCTTCTCTGCCATCCAGTGGCGTGGCAAGCTACCACAGAAAAATCCGTTCGCCAACGCCAGTTCGTAACGTTCTTTGTCGAACTTTCCGCTCTCGAAGTACGGCGCCGAGAGGCGATTTATTCTAGCGCGTCCGCGACCGGGAGCCACCCGATATCGCCTCGGCGTTCGATGTGTGCGCCGAGGGGGGCGGAGCCGGCCCCGATCTCGTCGAAGAACCGCTCGAGCTCCCGGCCCGCGGGGACCCGCGGCTGGTACTTGACCTTGCGGTTCTGCACGAGCAGGGGCGTGATCGCAACGCCGCGGAGCCGCCCGCCCGACAGGTGGAGCGCCGCGCCCATGCCGTACCGCATCCTGCTCCGGCCGATGGCGCCCCAGGCGAAGTTGCCGACGCTGTACACGATGGGGCGGCCGCGGTGCATGCCGAGGGGCTGCGCCTGGTGCGAGTGGTGCCCGATGACCGCGTCGGCGCCGGCGTCGATCGCGGCGCGGGACAGCTCCACCTGTCCGGAGGTGACCGGCTCGTAGTTCTCGCCGAAGTGGAACACTACCGCCACGACGTCCGCCTTGGCGTCGATCCGCGCGACGTCCTCCCGGATGTCGGCGATCGTGGCGCGCGCGGAGCCCGGCCAGCTCCGGAACGGGGCGTCGAGCGCGTACGACATCGTCCAGAGGCTCCACGTCGGCTTGTCCTCGAGGTACGACAGCACGCCGAGCCGGCCGCCCGCCGTGTCGAGGACGACGCCGCGGCGCGCGCTCGCCTCGGAGAGATGCGCGCCGAGGTGCGTGACGCCCACGCGGTCGAGGTGGGCGAGCGTGTCTGCGAGGCCGCGCTTGCCGTAGTCGTGGGAGTGGTTGTTCGCGAGGGTGACCACGTCGATCCCGGCGCGCGCGATCGCGGGCGCGGCGGCGGGATCGATCTTGTACGAGTACTCCTTGGGCAGCGGCCACGGCGCGTCGCTGCCGGTGATCGGCGCCTCGAGGTTCGCGACGACCGCGTCGTGCCCGGCGAGCAGCTCGCTCGTGCGCAGGAACTGGTAGTCCCAGCCGTACTTCTCGAGGTACGGCAGCGCGCGATCGGTCGGCGCGAAGTCGCCGAGGAAGAGCACGCGGGCGCTCCCGGCCTCGAGGAGGGCGTCGAACCGCCGTTCGAGCGGCGGCGGCACGTCGACGCGGGGATCGTAGAGCGTCCAGTAGGCGATCCACGCCGCGAAGGTGACGGCGAGCGCCACGGCGGTCCGGAGGAGGACGCGCCACGCGCTCCCCCCGCCTTTTCGCGGGGCGCGGTCCTGCGTCGCCGGGGCCGTCGTCGCGGCGTGCGTCATGACGGCGTCATAGCACGAAACCCCCGGATGATTGAGATCGCTATTCCCCTCCAGAAGGCGCATCCTGCGAATGGGACGCGAAGGGAGCGCCATGCTCGACAAGGAAGAAGCCGTCGAAAAGCTGGAGACCTCGGCCGTGTGGCACCGCCATCAGAAGCCGCCGCCGCACCCCCTGCGCGCGGGCATGATCGCGTGCCTCCGGTGCGACACGGTCTTCCTCTCCTGGGACCGCGTCCTCAACCGGCTCTGCCGTTCGTGCTCGCACCGGAAGGGGTGAGCCCGCCCCGCGATCAGTAGGTCGTCCCTTCGACACAGGTGTCGAGGTAGTCGATCTGGGCCGCGCACGCCGCGCCGTAGTCGTTCCAGCTCTGGCAGGGCAGATCGACCATGCACTCGATGAGCTCGATGTAGGGCGACTGGCAGCCGACCGAGCTGTGGCGCTCGAACGAGGTCTGGCACGTCCGCATGCACTCGGTCGCGCTGAACATCTGATCGCTCGCCACGTGGCACTCCCCGGCGGCCTGGCAGTAGTACTCGCAGGGGGACGTCTCCTCCTCCTCGTAGTCGCACGCCGTCGCCGCGAGCGCCGCGAGCGCGGCGAGGAGGGCCAGGGTCAAAATCCGTTCGGTACGCATCGGTTCACCTATCGCGCTCGTCTTCCGAGCGAAAAAAGCCGATCGCGCCCATGGCGCGCGGCGAAGCTCCCCTTCAGACACCACCGTCGTCCGTGCCGGCGTCCGCCCCGGCGTCCGGCCCCGCGTCCTCCTCGGTCCCGCCGTCGTCCAAGCCGCCGTCGTCCGGGCCGCCGTCCCCCGGCGGATCGCCTATCAGGTCGTCGACGTCCCAGAGGCGCACGAACATGTCGTCCGCGCCGCTCGCGAGGAGCGCGCCGTCGGGGGAGAACGCGACCGCCCGGACGACGTCCGTGTGCCCCTTCAGGCTGCAGAGGAGCTCGCCGCTCTCGATCGCGACGACCGAGATGCGGTGCGCGTCGCCGGCCGCGGCGAACGCGGCGCCGTCCGGCGCGAAGGCGATCGCGTGCAGCACCTGGGCGCCGAGATCGTACGAGCGCTCCAGCGCGCCGTCCGCGACGCGCCACAGCCGGACCACCGCGCCGGTGCCCGAGAAGCCGGGCGCGCCGTCGTCGCCCGCCGAGAGCAGGTAGCCGCCGCCGGGCGAGAACGCGAGGGCGTGCGGCACGCCGCCTTCGTCGAGCGTCCCGACGAGGGCGAGATCCGCCGCCGAGAAGAGCCGCACCGCGCCGTCGCCGAACGCGGCCGCGATCAGCGAGCCGTCGGGCGAGAACGCGACGTCGTACGCCGGGCCGAGCGTCCCTTCCCCGAGGTGCGCGGGCTCCTCGTCCGGCGCATCGAGGCGCCACAGCTCGAGCGCGGCGTCCTCGAGCTCGTATCCGCCGGCCGCCACGAGAGCGTCGCCTCTGAAGGCGAGGCCCCTGGTCGGGCCGCCGGCGCCGGCGAAGTCGCCGACGACGTCGCCGAGGGTCACGTCGGCGAGGGCGATCACGTCCCGGTAGGCGAAGTCGCGCGCTCCGAAAAGGAGGTGGACGCCGCTCTCGGAGAACGCGATGGCGCCGATGCCGCCGCCGTAGCCGTGGATCGGGCTCGCGGGGAGCTCCTCCGGCAGGATCGTCGTGCTCGGCGTCCCGCCCGTCGAGCCGGCGAGGATGTCGACGTCGAGCATCCGGATCGTGTCGTCCTGGCTCGAGGACGCCAGGATCCGGCCGTCCGGCGAGAACTCCACGTCGGTCACGGGCGCGCTGTGGAGGATCCGCGCGCTGACCTCGCGCGCGTCCTCGTCGGGCATGATGTCGCAGCCCGCGGCGCCGAGCAGGAGCGACGCGAGCGGCCACAGGAACGTCGGCCGTTTCCATTTGTTCGGGGGCACCATGATCCACTCCTCGTCGTGTGGGGCTTCGGGCCCGATTGTACCGTGTCGTGGAGCCGAGCCTTTCAAGAATCGTTCCAATCCGCGCTGAGGCGCTATCCCCGCGATCGACATCCGGTTTTCGACCCGATCGTGCTCCGGTCGATGTGTGTCGTTTCCGCCACGCACCGGCGCCGAGCCGCAAACCGGATCACGTTCGGCGTCCGCCTCGCCGCGATTGACTCCGCGAGGGCCGCACTTCAACATGGGGGGGCATGAAGCCGCTCACCCCCTGGCGCGAGATCATCGTCGACGAGCGCGGGCACGCGGTGCGGCTCGACGCGTACCTCGCCCTGGTGCTCAAGGGCGTCTCGCGTCGGCGCGCCCAAGGGTTCATCCGCGACGGCGAGATCACCGTGAACGGACGGCGCGCGCGGAAGGGCGATCCGCTGCGGGCCGGCGACGCGGTCGCGGTCTGGTCGCAGCCCGACTTCGGGGCGTGGCTGCCGCTCCCGGATCCGGCGATCGCCCTCGCCGTGATCCGCGAGGAGCCGAGCTTCCTCGCGATCGACAAGCCGTCCGGGATCCCGTCCGTGCCGCTCGACCCCCGCGAGATCGGGACCCTCGCGGGCGGGATCGCGGCGCGCTACCCCGAGTGCGCCATGCTCGGTCGCTCGCCGGGCGACGGCGGCCTCCTGCAGCGGCTCGACCGCGGCACGTCCGGCGTCGTGCTCGCGGCGAGGACCGCCGAGGCGTTCGATCGCCTGTTCGCGGCGCAGCGCCGGGGCGAGATCGAGAAGACGTACACCGCCCTCGTCGCACCGGGCGCGCTCCCGTTGCCCGAGCGGATCGACCTGCCGCTCGCGGCGGCGGGCAGGGGGCGCGCGGCGGTCGCGGGCGCGGCGGACGGTTCCCCGGCCGTGACGCTCATCCGCTCGGCCGAGACGATCGGCGCGTTCGCCCTCGTCGAGGCGGTGATCCACAGGGGGGTGCGGCACCAGATCCGCGCGCACCTCGCCGACGCCGGTGCGCCGATCGCCGGGGACGCCAAGTACGGCGGGCCCGCGATCGCCGGCCTGGACCGGCTCTTCCTGCACGCCTGCCGCCTGCGGGCGCCGCATCCGATCGACGGAAGCGCGGTTTCCGTCGAGTCGCCGCTGCCGCCCGAGCTCGCGCGGGTCCTCGAGGGGCTCGGGTGACCCGTCCCGCGGCTTCGGGACACTATCCTGGTGGGCTGCGCCCCGCCAAAAGGAGGATCGTGATGACGAGGTTCCCGCTCTTGCTCCTGGTGACGTGCCTTGCGGCCGCGTCGTGCGGCGACGAACAGATCCCGATGGTCGGACCCGAGGCCGTGGACACCGGCGGCGGGGACACCGACTCGGACGCCGACAGCGAGACCTCCGACACGGAGGACACCGACAGCGAAACCGGCGACACCGAGAGCGAGGCGCCGCCCGCGACCTGGACCGTCATGATGTACGAGGACGGCGACAACAACCTCGAGCAGGTCCTGTTCGACGACGTCAACGAGACCGAGCGCGCGACGATCCCCGAGAACGTCAACGTGATCGTCCTGTTCGACCGCGCCGAGGGCTATTCCGAGGCCGACGGCGACTGGCAGGGGGCGAAGCTCTTCCGGATCACGCACGACGAGGACATGACGGCGATCCACTCGGAGCGGCTCGCGGATCCCGACTTCCTCGGGCTCACGGACACGAGCGACGGCGGCGAGGAGATCGACATGGGCTCGGGCGACACGCTCGAGGCGTTCATCGACTACTGCCAGGCGGCGTTTCCGGCCGAGGCGTACATCCTGCACGTGAGCGATCACGGCAACGGGTGGTCGAAGGGGCCGGACGGCGACGCCGACGCGCGGCCGATCTTCAAGGGGATCTGCAGCGACGACGAGTCGGGCAACACCCTCTCCATGAGCACCGGCTTCCCGCCCGCGATCGCGGGCAAGGGGATCGCCGCGATCACGTTCGACGCCTGCCTGCTCGGCTCGATCGAGATCGCGTGGGCGGTGCGAAACGATGCGGAGTTCATGGGCGCGTCGGTGATGAGCATCCCGGACACGGGCTTCGAGTACGAGGCGACGTTCGACAACTGGTTCGCGGGGCCGCTCACCGCGCGGCGCTGGGTCGAGGCGTCGGTCGAGGCGTTCCAGGCGTTCTACTCGGCCCAGTCGAGCGTCGGCTTCACCGCGGTCGACGTGCGGTCGATGGACGGAGACTTCGGCTCCGCGATCGCGGCGTTCCTCGACGCGGCGTCGGACGCGGACGCGGAGGCGATGAAGGCGGCCAAGCTCGAGGCCGTGACGCCGCAGCCGTTCGGTTGGGACGGCATGATCGACTTCCTCGATCTCGTCGACAGGACCGGGGCCGTGATAGGCGGCGAGGCGCCGGGCGCGCTCGTCGACGCGTTCGACTCTCTGATCGTCGCCGAGTGGTACTCGCCCGACCTCGACGAGATCGGGCCGCTCTCAATCTACGCGCCGCGCGAGGCGATCTTCGGCTTCGGCGGCTACGACGAGGCGTACGAGCTCACCCCGTTCGACGTCGACACCGGCTGGCACGAGTTCATCGTCCCGCTCATCTGACGGCCGCGAACGCCTCGAGGTGCTGCGCCGCGACCTTCTCCCAGGTCGTCGCGAGCGCGTACTCCTTGAGGGCCGCGCAGGTGCGCTCCCGCAGCGCGGGGTCGTCGCTCAATGAGAGCATCGCCGCGGCCCACTTCCCCGCGCTCAGCGTGGGGACGACGATGGAGAGCTTCTCCCGCTCGACGATCCCCCAGATCTCCGAGAACTTGGGGCTGTCCGAGCAGAGGACCGGGCGCCCGGCGCCGACCGCGAGGTGCAGCACGCCGCTCGCGGACGCGTAGCGCTGCCAGTAGGGGAGCAGGATGGCGTCGCAGGCGCTGAAGTAGCGCGGGATCTCGTCGTCGCGGACGTAGCGATCCTCCCACGAGACGTTCGCTTCGGGCCCCGAGAGCGCTCGGCACGCCCGCACGTACAGCTTGTTGTACCAGAGCCGCCGCCCGGCCGCGCCGACGAGGACGAACCGGCACCGCGGCGATTTCCCGGCGACGGTCCTGAAAGCGCGCACGACGGTGTGCAGGTTCTTCTGGCCGTGGATCGCGCCGAAGAAGAGGAAGGCGAAATCGTCCTCCGCGAGCCCGAGCTCCCGCCGCGCCCCGCCGCGGTCCGGGAGCGCCATCGCCTCGGTGCCGTGCGGCACGACGTGTACGGCGCCCTCGGGGACGCCGGCCCGGATGAGGAAGTCGCGGCACAGGGCGCTGTGGACGATGAAGTCCGACCGCTTCGCGAGCTCCCGATAGAAGCGCGTCGGCGCGCCGCCCGAATGCACCGTGTGCAGGGTGATGAAGATCCGCGGGCCGAGCGCCGCGAGGTCGTCCATCAGCGCGAGCAGGGCCCCGCTGTCCGGGAAGAGGTCGGGCGCGTGCTGGAAGTGGACGCAGTCCGGCACGTCGCGGGCGATCGCGTCCCGGATCGCCGCGCGGTAGTCGCCGCGCCGCGAGTAGGTCGCGTGGACCGCGAACGGATCGTCGCCCTGCGCGCCGCCCTCGGAGCAGACCGCGACCTCGGCGGCCGCCGCGATCCTTCGCGCCAGGTTGGCGGTGTACGTCGCGATGCCGCACGGGAACGGCGGGTAGGTGGAGACCATCGCGATCTTCACGGCGCCTCCTCGCCGGCGCCGTCCTGCGCCCGCTTCGAGAACCCGAGCGCGACGGGCAGCGCCGTCCCGTTGACGACGACGTTCCGCAGCCGGACGACGAACTGGAGCATCGCGCCGAGCGTGGGATCGAGCCCGACCATCTTGAACACGACGTAGCCGGCGCCCTCGTCGACGCCGATCCGGTTCGGGAAGAGGAGCGTGATGAACGTCGTCAGCCCGAACGTGGAGTACGCGACGAGCGCCTCCTGGAAGCCCTCGCCGCCGAGCGTCGCGATGAGGAACCACAGGGTGAAGAAGTTCACGACCCGCGCCGCCATCTGCCACCCGAGGATGGCGAGGTAGCGGCCCCTCTCGCGCGTGTAGAAGTGGCGCACGGTCTGGTCGATGTCGCGCGCCTTGGCGACGAGCTCCTCGGGCGAGCGCCGCAGGAGGCGCAGCTTGACGAGGATCCGCGCGATCTTCTCGGTGGCCCCGAACAGGAGCACGAGCTTGAAGATGAGGAACATGGAGAAGGAGAGGATCGACAGGAGCACGAGCATCCCGGCGATCGACTTCGCGCCCGCGTCGCCGGCGCAGAGCCACGCGACGCAGGACGTCCCGAGGATCGCGACCGACTTCGTGAGCTTTGCCAGGTAGTTCCAGAGGATGATGCCGGTGAAGGCGCTCTTGCTGTCGACGATCTTGCGCAGCATCGTCGCCTTGAACACCTCGCCGCCGTCGAACGGGATGAACATGTTGACGAAGGAGCCGGCCTGGGCGATGAAGAGCGTCTTCAGCCGGGGCGCGCCCGGGCCGAGCCCCGCGCGGAGCGCCTGGGAGTCGCAGAAGTTCTCGAGGTACCCCACCGCGATCAGCCCGAGGCCGGCGAGCGCGCCGATGCGGCCGACGTAGAGCACGACCTGGTCCCACCCGATCTGCCACAGCACGTAGCCGAGCAGGCCGAACGACAACGCGAGGACCACGATCTTCGCCGCGGTGCTCCGCTTGCTCGAGGTCATGGGGTCTCGAGCCCGTCGACGAGTGCCGCGCCGCGACCGCGACCTTTCGCCTCGATGCGCCGGGCGGTGCCGTCGAGGAGGTGCAGCTGGAGCACGAGCGCCTCGTCGGGCCACAGGTCTCGGAACCGGTCGCACCACTCGACGAGGCAGACGCCGCGGCCGTCGTAGTACTCCCAGAGGCCGAGCTCGTACAGCTCGGCCGGGGCCCCGAGCCGATAGAGATCCATGTGGTACACCGGGAGCCGACCGCCC